>NZ_JBHWEB010000042.1:9409-76834 GCF_042734395.1 Amycolatopsis sp. NPDC059657
GGTTCTGTTCTGCACCCCCAAGTGGGGGTTTCTTAACCCCAGAGCTGACGAACGCCACATTCGGAGGCTGAAACCTGACGAATGCCGCATTGGGTTTTTTTCAGGCGGGGAGCGGGACCCGGCTCGTCCAGGTGCCGTGGGGTTCCAGGGTGACCGTGCGGACGTCGTCGTCGGCGCGGGCGAGGCGCACGACCAGGTAGTCGTCCGAGAGCCGCTCGGCCGCGCCTTCGCCCCACTCGACCACGATCGCCGAGCGCTCCAGGTCCGTGTCGAGGTCCAGGTCGTCCAGCTGCGTCAGGTCACCGCCCAGGCGATAGGCGTCGACGTGGACCAGGGAGACCCCGGAATCCCCCGCCGGGTGGACGCGGGCGAGCACGAACGTCGGCGAGCTGACGCGGCCGGAGACGCCGAGGCCGTCGGCGATGCCTCGGGTCAGTGTCGTCTTGCCCGCGCCGAGTGGGCCGGCGAGCAAGACCAGGTCGCCCGCGCGCAGCGCGCGGCCGAGCACTCGGCCGAACTCCATCGTGTCGTCCGGGGTGGGGAACTTCAGCGCTGCCAAAACCAGGTCCTTTGTGATGAGGTCTCACCGTCCACGCCCGCGCACCGCTGCAGCAGGTCGATCAGGTGGCTGTTCACCAGCTCGGGCTGTTCGAGCTGCACCATGTGACCCGCGCCGCGGACCCTGACCAGCTCGGCGTCCGGCAGCTCCGAGGCGATGCGCTCGGCGTGCGAGAACGGGGTGAACCGGTCTGAGTCGCCGCCGACCACGAGCACGTGTGCGTGCTTGAGACCGGCGAGCGCCGCGTAGCGATTGTGACTGCCCAGTGTGTCGACGAAGTTCACCAGCCCCCGAACCGGCGTCACGTCGAGCATCTCGAGCATGAAATCGACCAGGCGGGAGCTGACGTCGCGGCTGCCGAACGCGAGCCGCCGCACGGCCTGCCTGGTCAGCTGACCGCCCGCCGCGCGCACGAACTCGACCAGGCCGGGCTGCCAGCCCGCGAGCCCGCCGACACCACGCGTGAGCGGGTTGTACTTCGACAGCAGCGAGCGCGGGAGACCACGCGCGCCGACCTCGCCTGCCGCGGTCGCGATGAGCGCGACACCTTCGACGCGGTCGTCGAACAGCTCCGGATACTCCGACGCCAGCTCCATGATGACCATGCCGCCCATGGAATGGCCCATGAGCACCAGCGGCCCGTCCGGGGCGACCGCGCGGATCACGCCGTTCAGGTCGTGGGCCAGCTGCTCGATGGTGCTGTGTTCCTGCGTCGCCTGGCCGGATTGGCCATGGCCTCGGTGGTCGAAGTAGACCTGCCGGACCCTCGGCAGGCGCAGCGACGCGAGGTCGCGGCGCTGGAAATGCCAGCTTTTGCGTGACAGCGCGAAACCGTGCACGCCGACCACGGTGAGCACCGGCTTCCCGCCGTCTTCCGGGTCGATCTCCTCGACGGACAGTCGTGTCCCGTCGTCCGCCGCGACCGTGGAAACCCGATCCGGCTTCAGCTCCCCCAAAGGCTCGTCCACGAATGGATCCTCACTGTGCCTGCGCTGCTGAGCGGCGACGGCGATGACCGCGGCTGTGCCGGTGGCCACCGCCCCCACTCCCCCGGCAATCGCGAGCAGTCGACGTGAAGGAGACATTCACCGCACCCCCAGATACCTGCGAGTCACTCTCGGCCGATACATCGACGTCACGATTTCGTAGTCGATGGTGCCGAGCGTGTCAGCCCATTCCCGTGCTGTCGGTTCCCCTTTTTCGCCGGTGCCAAACAAGATCACCTCGGCACCCGCCGAGGGTTCGTCGTCGCCGCAGTCCACCACGAGCTGATCCATGCACACCCGGCCGACGACAGGGCGGCGTTGTCCGGCCAGCCAGACGTCCATCCGGCCGGACAGCAACCGGGGCACACCATCGGCATAACCCGCCGGCACGAGCGCGAGATTCGTGTCGCGCGAAGCGGTCCACGTGTGTCCATAAGAGACGGATTCACCGGCGGCGACCCGCTTGAGACTCACCACACTGGACCGGAACGTCATCGCCGGGCGCAGATCTTCCTGCTGTGCGACGGGATTCAGCCCGTACATGGCGATGCCGGGGCGCACGATGTCGAAGTGCAGATCGGGCCTCGTCAGCAACGCCGCCGAATTCGCTATGTGCCGCAACGGGTTCAGCCCGGCCTCACGCGCGATGTCATACGCCGTTTGGAAACGCTTGGCCTGAGCCTCGATCGACGGGTGACCCGGTTCGTCCGCGCAAGCGAAATGCGACCAAATGGCTACCACTTCGGCGTCGGAAGCCGCGGCCGCGCGCACGAGCTCCGGCCACTCGGCAGGCGGGCATCCGTTGCGGGACAAGCCCGTGTCGATCTTGAGGTGCACGCGGGCACCCAGCGGGGCCACCCGCTCCAGCTCGGCGAGCGAGCTCACGCCGAGGTCGACGCCCTCGGCGACGGCCGACTCGAAGTCGGCGTCGGCGGTGTCCAGCCAGCTGAACAGCCGCGCGGTGATTCCCGCGCGCCGCAACGCCAACGCCTCACCCGCTGAGCAAGTACCCAGCCAGGTCGCGCCTGCTTCGACCGCCGCGCGGGCCACCGGCAGTGCGCCGTGGCCGTACGCGTCGGCCTTCACGATGGCCATGGTGGCCGCGCCCGTGCTCGCCGCGTTGGCGGCGAGCAGGGCGAGGTTGTGCCTGATCGCGTCGAGGTCGATGGTGACCTCGGCACGCGTAAAACTCGTAGTCATGTCGACTTCGAGTCTTACATAGCGGGCACCTACGAGATGCGCGCCCCGCTTGTGGCGGAGAACACGTGCAACTCGTTCGGGCGGACCCGCAGGTGCAGGATGTCGCCCATCACGGGCGGGGTGCGCGGGTCGACACGGGCGACGATGTTCGACTTCGTGCCCTCGGCGTCGGTCTCGGCCAGCTTGCCGTAGACGAACGCGTCCGAGCCGAGCTCCTCGACCAGATCGACCTTGACCGGCAGCGTGCCGTCGGCCGAGGTGGTGACCTCCAGCGATTCGGGGCGGAAGCCCAGCGTGACGGTGTCGCCGTCGGCCTTGCCGATGACCTCGCGGGTCAGCGGGACGCGGGCGCCGCCGAGCTCCGCGCCCTCGGCGGTCAGCTTCGCGGTGACCAGGTTCATCGCGGGCGAGCCGATGAAACCGGCGACGAAGGCGTTGGCGGGCCGGTCGTACAGCGCGCGCGGGGTGTCGCACTGCTGCAGGATGCCGCCGTCGAGCACCGCGACGCGGTCGCCCATCGTCATGGCCTCGACCTGGTCGTGCGTGACGTACACGGTGGTGACGCCGAGACGACGCTGCAGCGCGGCGATCTGGGTACGGGTCGACACGCGGAGCTTCGCGTCCAAGTTGGACAGTGGCTCGTCCATCAGGAACACCTGCGGCTCACGCACGATCGCGCGGCCCATGGCGACACGCTGGCGCTGACCACCGGAGAGCGCCTTGGGCTTGCGGTCGAGGTAGTCCTCGATGTCGAGCAGCTTGGCCGCGTCAAGCACCTTCTGCTTGATCTCGGCGGCCGGGCGGCCCGCGATCTTCAGTGCGAAGCCCATGTTCTGGCCGACGGTCATGTGCGGGTACAGCGCGTAGTTCTGGAACACCATCGCGATGTCGCGCGAGCGCGGCGGCAGCTGGGTGACGTCGCGGTCACCGATCCAGATGGAGCCGCCGTCGATGTCCTCGAGACCGGCGAGCATGCGCAGGCTGGTCGACTTGCCACAGCCGGACGGGCCGACGAGGACGAGGAACTCGCCGTCCGGGATCTCCAGCTCCAGCGCGTCGACCGCGGGCTTGTCGGAGCCCGCGTACTGCCGGGTCGCCTTGTCATAGGTGATGCTGGCCATCGGTTCAGTCCTCTCGCGTTTTCGCAGGCACGCCGTGCTGCAGTGCGCGTGCCTCGTAGTGACGGTGCTGGACCCGGATGCCCTCGGCGAGTTCCGCTTCGGTCGGCTCGTCCAGCGTGAGCCTCGTTTTTCCTTGCCAGATCGGAGGTTCCGGGCTGGAAGACAGTGCCCAAGCCGCCTGGCGCGCGGCACCGGCCGCGACGTACTCGGCGGCTTCGGGGATTTCGACGGGAACGCCGAACACGATCGGCGCGACCGCCTGCACGGCAGCGGACCGTGCCGCGCCACCGATCAGCAGTACCCGGCCGACGCTGAGGCCCTGCGCGCGCACAGCGTCCATTCCGGCAGCGAGCCCGCTCAGCATGCCTTCGACAGCGGCGCGCGCGAGGTTCTGCGGCGTCATGTTGTCGCGGGTCATGCCGGACAGGGATCCCTTGGCATCAGGGAGATTTGGCGTGCGCTCGCCGTCCAAATAGGACAGGAAGGTGAGGCCACCCGCACCGGGCGCGGCGGCGAGCGCGAGTGCGTCGAAGCCGTTCTGATCGACGCCGAGCAGTGCCGCCGTCGAGGTGAGCACGCGCGCCGCGTTGAGCGTGCAGGCGAGCGGGAGGAAGCGGCCGGTCGCGTCGGCGAACCCGGCGACCTCGCCGCTCGCGTCGGCGGCGGCCGTCTCGGCGACGCCGAACACGGTGCCGCTCGTGCCGAGCGAGACGACGACATCGCCGGGGCGGAGTTCGAGCGCGAGCGCGGCGGCCATGTTGTCGCCGGTGCCGGCCGACACGAGCATTCCGCGGTGCTGACCGGCCGTTTCGGCGGGACCGAGCACTCGGGGAAGCTCGGGCGCGCGGCCGAACGCGTGCTTGAGCAGGTCAGCCCGGTAAGCGCTTTCAGCCGGTGAGAAGTAGCCGGTGCCGGACGCGTCGCCCCGGTCGGTGACCAGCTCGCCGGTCAGCCGCCAAGTGAGCCAGTCGTGCGGCAGCAGCACACGGGCGACGCGGTCGGCGTGCTCCGGCTCGTGCTCGGCCAGCCAGCGCAGCTTGGCGACGGTGAAACTCGCGACCGGCACCGAACCAACGGCATTGGCCCAGGTCTGCGCACCCAGCTCGGCGGTGAGATCGGTGCCTGCCCGCGCGGAGCGGGTGTCGTTCCACAGCAACGCGGGGCGCACGATCTCGCCGTCTTCGTCGAGCGTGACCATGCCGTGCTGCTGACCGGCGATGCCGATCGCCGCGACACCGTCGAGCAGGCCTTCGGAGGCCGTGGTGAACGCGTCCCACCAGGCGTTGGGGTCGACCTCGGTGCCATCGGGGTGCGCCGCGCGGCCGGTGCGCACGACGGCGCCCGTCTCGGCGTCGCAGACGACGACCTTGGTGGACTGGGTGGACGAGTCGACCCCGGCGACCAGTGTCCTAGAAGTCATATTCGGGCCCCTCCGGGTCGCATTCGACCAGTTCGAGCGCGGTGCCGGCGTTGAGAGCGGCTTCGACCTCTTCGGTGGGGGTCGCCTCGCTGGTGATGAGCAGGTCGTAGTCCTCGACCAGGCCGTGCGCGAACGTCGCGGTGCGGCCGAACTTGGTGTGGTCGACGACCAGCACGTTGCGGTTCGCGGTGCGCAGCGCGGCCTTCTTGAGCTCGGCGTAGTCGCGGACGGGGTGATAGAGCCTGCCGACGGCGACCGCGGTGACCGAGACGAACGCCAGGTCGGCGCGGGTCCGGTCCAGCGCGGCCAGCACGTCCGGACCGGCGCAGGAGTCGAAGTCGGGGTTGTAATGGCCGCCGAGCAGCATGACGTCGGCATGCTCGGCCAGCCGCGCGACCTGCAGCGAGTTGGTGAGGATCGTCAGGCCTTCGATGTCCGACAGCTGCCTGACCAGCGGAAACAGCGTGGTCGAGTCGTCGATGAACACGGTCTGCCCTGGCTTGACCTGGCGCGCGGCCGCCTCACCGAGCGCCTCGATCTCCTGACGGCTCGTCGGCGCGTCGGTGGCGAGCGCGGAGACCTTGCCACGCTGCTTGCGCAGCAGGCGGCGCTCTGCGAGATCGTCGAGATCCCGGTGCATGGTCATCAGGCTGACGCCGAACCTGCTGGTCAGGTCGTCGATGCGGGCTTCGCGATGCTCGACGACGTAGTCGAGGATGCCCTGGCGGCGCTGCTCGACGACCGCGTCGGTCGGCCGGGTCTTAGACATGCGACACCGTGGGTGCGGTCACGGTGTCGGCGGTCACAACTGCTTTCTACCAGATAATCGCACCGCTGTTAACGCAAAACCCGATAACTTCTCATCGGTCGAATGAGACGTCCTTGGTTTCGACCGTCCCGGCGGTCCGGCCGGGCGCCGACTGGTGGGTCCAGTACAGGTTCGTGTGCGCGATGACCTGGTCGACCGGCGGCGCGCCCCAAGCGCTCTTGTCACCCGAGGTGTGCGCGTCGCTGACGAGCTTGGCGTCGTAGCCGCGGGCGAACGCGCCGTGCAGCGTCGAGCGGATGCACGCGTCGGTCTCCGCGCCAGCGACGATCAGGCTTCCGACGCCGAGGTCCGCCAGCACGCTCTCGAGCGTGGTGTCCTCGAAAGAGTCGCCGTACTGCTTCTCGACGAGCGGCTCGGTGTCGGCGGGCTTCAGCTCCGGGACGATCTGCCACGCCTCGCTGCCGCGCTCGAGGTCGCCGTCGCTGTTGTGCTGGACCCAGACGACCGGAACCTGCTCGCGACGCGCACGCTCGACCAGTTCGGCGATGTTCGCGACGACCGAGTCGCGCTCGTAGGCGCCGTTGACAACGTCGTTCTGGACGTCGACGACGAGCAACGCGGTGTTGGGCCGGTTTTCGAGCGTGGTCACGATTTCCTCCAGTGCAATGTGCGTAACGCGTCGGTGATGGCGCCGAGAATGCCGGAAGACGAGGTGGGCGCGCCGGAAGCGGCGAGCTCCCCCGCGAGCGAGTGGACGTAGGCGGCGGCGCCGGTCGCGAGCCAGGGGTCCAGGCCCGCGGCGAGCAGCGCGCCGATCAGTCCGGAAAGGACATCGCCGGAGCCCGGGGTGGCGAGCCAGGAGCCACGCGGGGTGTTGACCATCGCGCGGCCGTCGGGCGCCGCGACGACCGTGCAATGGCCCTTCAACAAGACGACCGCGTCGTAGCGGCGGGCGCAGGCACGGGCGGCGGCGACGCGGTCTTTGCCGGGCTCGGAGCCCATGAGGCGGGCGAACTCGCGGTCGTGCGGGGTCAGCACCAGCGGGGTGTCGGGGTCGCGCGCGTCCAGCACGTCGACGTGCTGGGCGATCAGCGTGGTCGCGTCGGCGTCGGCGCAGACCGGGACACCGGCGCCGAGCACGTTCGCGAGCACCTCACGGCCTTCGTGACCGGTGCCGATGCCCGGGCCGACGACCCAGGACTGCACCCGGCCCGCGTCGGTGACCGAGCCGGTCGCGATGATCTCCGGCCAGCGTGAGCGCACCAGGTCGGCGGCCGGTCCGGCATAGCGGACCATGCCCGAGGTCGCGTAGACGGCCGCGCCCGCGGACAGCACCGCCGCGCCGGGATAGACGGCTGAACCGGCAGCGACACCGGTGACGCCCAGCGTGTACTTGTCGTCTTGGGGGCCTGGGATCGGCCAGCACGCGGCCACATCGTCAGCGTCGAGCCGTACGAGGTCGGGGTCTTCGAGATCCAGCCCGAGATCCACGAGGAAGACCTCGCCGCAGGCCGCGGGCGCGAGCGCGTGCACGGGTTTCAGCGCGCCGAACGTGACGGTGCGGTCAGCGGTGATCGCGGGGCCGTCAATCGCGCCCGTGTCCGGGTCGACGCCGCTGGGCAGGTCGACGGCCAGTACCGGCGCGCTGATGTGCTCGAGCAGCGCTGCCGCGTCCGGTCGCAGCGAACCACGTCCCGAGATCCCGACAATGCCGTCGATCACCAGGTCGGCTTTCTCGATCCACTGTGGACCGTCCGCGATCCGGCCACCAGCCCGTTTGAAGGCCGCCAATCCTTGCGGGTGCGCCTTGTCCGGGTTCAACAGCAGGGCCGTCACGGCGACATTCCGCTTGCGCAGGAAGAACCCGGCCCACAACGCGTCGCCGCCGTTGTCGCCGGAACCGACCAGCAGCGTCACCCGGCGGCCGCTCGTGGTGCCGAGCATCTTGGCCGCGTGCACGGACAGCCCGAAGGCGGCCTTGCGCATGAGCGCGCCGTCCGGCGTGACCGCCAGCAGCTTGCGCTCCGCGGCGCGAATCCGTTCCGTGGTCCAGATTCCTTGCACGCGGAGCCTCCCGGAGGAACTACTCGACCGTGACCGACTTCGCCAGGTTACGCGGCTTGTCGACGTCGTACCCGCGAGTCTTGGCGATCTCCGCTGCGAGAACCTGCAACGGGACCGTCGAAACCAGCGGCTGCAGCAGCGTCGGCACCGCGGGGATCTCGATCAGCTCGTCGGCGAACGGGCGGACCGTCTCGTCGCCCTCTTCGGCGATGACGATCGTGCGCGCGCCGCGGGCCTGGATCTCGCTGATGTTGGAGACCAGCTTGGAGTGCAGCACCGCGCGGCCCTTCGGCGACGGCATCACGACGACCACCGGCAGGCCCTCTTCGATCAGCGCGATCGGGCCGTGCTTGAGCTCGCCTGCCGCGAAGCCCTCGGCGTGCATGTACGCGAGTTCCTTGAGCTTCAGCGCGCCTTCGAGCGCGACCGGGAAGCCGACGTGGCGGCCGAGGAACAGCACCGCCTTCGAGTCCGCGATGCGGCGGCCGAGGTCCCGCACCTGGTCCACAGTGGACAGTACCTTCTGGACGGCGGCGGGCATGGCCTCCAGCTCGGCGAACTCGCGGGCGACCTCGTCGGGGTACTTGGTGCCGCGGGCCTGCGCCAGCGCCAAGCCGACCAGGTAGTTCGCCGCGATCTGCGCGAGGAAGGCCTTCGTCGAAGCGACGCCGATCTCGGGGCCGGCGTGGGTGTACAGCACCGCGTCCGACTCACGCGGGATCTGCGCGCCGTTGGTGTTGCAGACGGCCAGCACGCGCGCCTTCTGCTCGCGGGCGTGCCGGACGGCCTCGAGGGTGTCCGCGGTCTCGCCGGACTGCGAGACGGCGACGACCAGCGTCGCGCGGTCCAGCACCGGGTCGCGGTAACGGAACTCGCTGGCCAGCTCGACCTCGACCGGGAGCCGGGTCCAGTGCTCGATCGCGTACTTGGCGACCAGGCCCGAGTGGTACGCCGAACCGCAGGCGATCACGAAGACCTTGTCGACGTCACGCAGGTCCTGGTCGGAGATGCGCTGCTCGTCGAGGATGATCCGGCCGCCGTCGAAGTGCCCGCGCAGCGTGTTCGCCAGCGCCTCCGGCTGCTCCTCGATCTCCTTGAGCATGAAGTACTCGTGGCCGCCCTTCTCGGCGGCGCTCAGGTCCCAGTCGACGGTGAACGGCTTCGCCTGTGCGGCGTCGCCGTGGAAGTCGGTGACCTCGTAGCCCTCGCGGGTGATCACGACGACCTGGTCCTGGCCCAGCTCGACGGCCTCGCGGGTGTGCTCGATGAACGCGGAGACGTCCGAGGCGACGAAGTGCTCACCCTCGCCGACCCCGACGACCAGCGGCGACGACCGGCGCGCCGCGACGATCGTGTCCGGCTCGTCGGCGTGCGTGACGACCAGCGTGAAAGCGCCCTCGAGGCGACGGCAGACGGCGCGGACGCTGGCGGCGAAGTCACCCTTGGTCTCACCGGCGGTGAACGCGCGGGCGACCAGGTGAGCGGCGGTCTCGCTGTCGGTGTCGCTGCTCATCTCGACGCCATCGGCCTCGAGTTCGGCGCGCAGCACGGCGAAGTTCTCGATGATCCCGTTGTGCACCACGGCGACCTGCCCGGAGGCGTCACGGTGCGGGTGGGAGTTGCGGTCGACCGGGGCGCCATGGGTCGCCCAGCGGGTGTGCCCCATCCCGGCGGTACCCGCGAACGCGTCGCGCCCGACGGCGTCGAGCTGCGCTTCGAGGTTGGCCAGCCGACCGGCCTTGCGCTCGACGGTCAGCTTCCCCGCGCCATCCAGCACAGCGACGCCCGCCGAGTCATAGCCCCGGTATTCCATCCGCCGAAGCCCACCGAGCACCACGTCCAGCGCAGGCCGGTGTCCGACATATCCCACGATTCCGCACACGCCCATCAGGGTAACGAGAGACCTGGACCACACTCGCCCGGCACCCGACCACCGCCCCCACTGGTACTGCCCGGCCTCAAAAAATCCCAATGCGGCATTGGTCAGCTTCCAGCACGCCAATGTGGCTTTCGTCAGCTCCGAGCTGACGAAAGCCACATTGGGATTTTTTTCCCCGGAGGGGCGGGCGGCGGGAAGGTGGGCGGTGAGCAGGGGCAGTAAGGTCACGCCCATGGCGAAGGCGAAGGAATTGCTCTCGGAGCTGTCCCATCACGGGCCACATGAGGTGCTTCGGGGCAACCTCGCACTCGTCGGCCTGCCGGGGGTCGTCTACACGCCGACCTCGGGGCTCGGGCTGCCCGCGGTCGCGTTCGGGCATGGGTGGCTGCAGCCGCCGCTGCGGTACCGGCAGTTGCTGAGTCACCTCGCGAGCTGGGGCATCGTCGCCGCCGCGCCCGCCACGCAGACCGGGCCGTTGCCGTCGCCCCGGCTGCTCGCGGCCGACCTGCTCGCCACGCTCGACGTGGTCACCGGTGTCCGGCTCGGCCCGGACGGCATCAGCGTCGACCCTGGCCGGCTCGGCCTCGCCGGGCACTCGATCGGCGGCGGCGCTTCGGTGCTCGCCGGCGCCGACCACCGGGTGAAGGCGGTCGCCACGTTCGCGGCCACGCAAACGATTCCACCTGCGACGGAAGCCGCGAAGAAGATCACCGCGCCCGGCCTGCACCTGGCCGTCGCCGACGATCTGGTCGCGCCCGCCGCGGGCAACGCCGCCGCCATCGCGAAGGCCTGGGGTGGCGAAGCTCAGCTGCGCCTGATCGGCAAGTCGTCACACCTGGCGGTCACCGAGGGCAAGCACTGGAGTCAGCTGTTCCTCGACGGCAAGCCCCAGCGCCGCACCCAGGTGCTGGTCCGCGCGCTGTTCACCGCGTTCTTCCTGACCCACCTGACGGGCACCGACAAGTTCCGCCCGCTCCTCGAGGCCGACGTCAAGAAGGCGGCCATCGAGGCCTTCGCGGACTAACGCCAAAAACGAAGAGGCCCCCTTGCGAGCAAGGGGGCCTTTCGCGTCAGTCCAGCCAGTTGGTCGTCGAGAAGTCGTCCTCGTCCTCGATCGGCCGTCGTGCGTGACGGCCACGCCGGGCTTCGGACGGAGGGGCCGCCGCGGGCGCGGGCGGCTCCGGCAGGCCGTACGGCGCGGGCTGAGGCGGCGGCGGAGCGTACGTCTCCTCCTCCTCGTCGCCGAAGCGCATCGTGTGGTCCTGCTCGGCGCGAGCGTTCCACTGGTTCTTCGCGGCTTCCTTCTTCTCCTCGACCTGACGGTCCAGCTCCGCGCTGTGCCGCTCGGCCGCCTCACGCGCGCGCTCCTGCTCCTCGATGATCTCCTGGGACTTGGCGCGAACGCGGTCCCCGATCTCCTCGGCGTGCGCGCGCACGTTCGCGTTGGTCTGCGCCAGCCGTTCGGCCAGCTGCGGGTCGACTCCGCTAGTCATGATCTCCCCTTGTCCGCTCAGCGCTCGTAGCTGATCGAACGGTCGCCGTCGTCATCGAGCGATCCGCTGATCCGGCCCTTGGCGCCGCTGGTCTCGAAGATGGCGCCGTCGACGCGGTACTGGCTCGACTGGCGCTGCGTGTCGCCACCGCCGCCACCGCCAGGCGCGCCGCCCATGCCACCCATCATCCCGCCCATCTGACCCATGCCGCCACCAGCGGGCGCACCGGCCGCCGCGGCGGCAGCCGGGTGACCGGGGTCGTTGCCGCCAGGCGCCATGCCAAGGCCGGAGTCGGACGAAGCGAACGAAGCGTCGCTGCCCGTCTGTATGCCCTGGTCGAGCGAGATGCCGTCGGCCAGTCCACCGGAGGAGAACCCCGCGGCCGAGTCCGAACCGGCCGTCACGGTCTCTTCCCCGGTCCCACCGGCCGCGGCGGCGCCGTCCTCGGCGGGAGCGTCAACGGGTTCCGAACCGCCGATGTCGCCTTCGAGGTCGAGGCCACCAGGCGTGGTGAAACCGCCGCCGTCCTGGCCGCCCGGTGTCATACCCGGGTCCGGGTTGTCCGGCGCCGGGTCCCTGTCCTTGACCGGCTCGGCGTCCTTGTCGTGCTCGATCCCGGAGCCGCCATCGGTCGGGCGGTCGGCGGGCTCGCGGCCTTCGCCCGGCTTGATGTCGTCGGTCTTCAGGTCCGACTTGTCGCCCTTGTGGTCACCAGCGCCGAGGTCGGCCTTGTCGCCGTCCTTCTCGTCGAGGGTGTACTTGGTCGGCTCGCCGTTGCCGTCGTCGACCGTGACCACGGTCGGGCCGTTCGGGCCATCGGGACGCTCGGCGGTGATGTCGAGGTTGCCGTCCTTGATGTGGATCTTGCCGTCCGGGCCCGGCTTGTACGAACCGTCGGGGCCCGGCTTGCCGTCCTGACCCTGCGCCTGTGCGCCCTGCGGGCCGAAGGTCTGCTGGCCGGTGGCGGGCAGCGGCTTGCCGTCGGGGCCCTTTTCCTGGCCCTTGTCGTCGTCGAAGTCGAGCTTGTATTCCTTCTTGTGGCCCTGGCCGTCGTCGACCGAGATCTCCATCTTGCCGGTCTTGTCCGGCTCGGACATCGCGATGGTGTTCTCGCCCTTTTGGACGGTCATCGTGTCCTGGTCGTCGCCGTATTCCTTGATGGCTTCGCCGGTCTTGGGGTCGATAGGGTACGGCTTGCCCGTGTCCGGGTCGATCTCCAGTTCCTTGCCGGTGATGGGGTTCTTGCCCTCTTCCGGCTTCGGCGTCTCCGGCGGCTTCGTCTCGGGCGGCGTGATGGACCCGCCACCACCGGTCGAACCACCGCCACCGGTCGAGCCACCGCCGCCACCGCCGGTGTCGATCTTGCCCTTGTCCTTGCCGCCGGTGTCGACGCCGGGCTTGTCGACGGGCTTGGTCTCGCCCTCCTTGCCGACCGACGCGAACGGGTCGGGCTCGAGGCCCTTGTTCAGCGAGTCGATCAGCGCGGAGTAGTTGTCCTGGATCCCGGAGACGAACGTCTGGCCCTGCTCGTGGACCGAGTTCGCCTTGGTCGTGTAGTCGTCACAGAACTGCTTGAGCTTGTCCTGCGCGTCCTTGAGGATGCCCTTGTACTTCTCGCATTCCTCTTTGATGTTGTCCTTGGTGATGTTCGACGCCAGGTTGTAGCCGATCAGCGCGGCGATCGGGCCGGTGAGCGCGAGCACCGCGGTGATCGGGTTCTTCAGCAGCTCCACGAACTGGTCCCACCAGCTCATGTCTTCGATCTCTTTGATCTTGTCCTCGAGCTGCTTGATGACCGGCGGCAGCTTTTCCTTCGCCTCGATGAAGGCGTCGATCTGCGGCGCGGTGAGGTTGGCCATCTTGCCGTCGCCGTAGAGATCCAGGATGCAGTGCGCGTAGTTGATGACGTTCTGCTGGATCGCTTCGTCGATCGTGTAGGTGATGTTCTCCGGCGCGGTCTTCAGCGCCTGGTGCAGGTCACCGGAGGCCTTGACCATCGCGTTGTTCGCGTTCTGCGCGGCCGACTTCGCGTCGCCGGCCCAGTCGGCGGTGTTGGCGGCCCACGCCTTGTCCATCGCCTCCTTGGACTCGGCGACCGTCTTGCCCGCGGTGGTCAGCACCGTCGCGTCGGTGTGGAAGGCGGTGAAGGAGATGCCGCGGAACTCGTCGAGCCCCATCCGCAGGCCACGCGGGTCGATGCCGGAGGCCTTGTAGCCACCGCCGCCGCCACTCGACGCCGCGACCGGCTTGCTCGACGCCGTGACGACCTGGCGGTTCTTCGGCGGGGGCGCGTCGCCGCCCGCACCGCCGGGCGTCTGGCCGCCCGCCTTCTGGAACCGGGGGTAGAAGTCGTCGAACAGGACCATCGACTTCTCGGCCTGGTCGATGATCTGGTCGGAGGAGGAGAATCCGCCCTGGTCGAGTGCCTTCTGGGCGCCGTCGACGGAGCCCTTCTGCTGCTTGACGACCGCGTTGCGCCGGTCCTCCTCGGCCGCGCCCAAACTCTTGGACGCGTTCTGCATGTTCTCCTTGACGTTCTTGCCGCCCATGTAGACGTCGCCGGGGTTCGCTCCGACCTGCTCGGAGTACTTGACGATCTCGCCCTCGTTGAGGCGACCGGCGTCGGACAGCGCGTAAAGGAAGTTCTTCTTGTTCTCCGCCGAGACGTTCGGGTCGTCCAGGCTCTTGCGCATCTGGTCGAGTTCTTGCGCGGTGAACGTGGCGTTGGCGACCTTGGCGTGCGCTTCGCCGAATAGCGGGTTCTTGCTCATGCTCAGCGACCCTTCGAAGCCATCGTGTCGGCGGTGACCTGCTCGCCCTTTTCGTAATGGCCGGCCGCGGTCGTGAGCTTGCCGCCGAGGTCGGTGGACTTCTGGCCATAGGTGGTGACCGAGTCGCGGTACTTCTTGATCGCGTCGCTGTACTGCGCGGCTACCGGTGCCCAGGCCTTGCCGACCTGCCCCATCGAGACACCGGTTTCGATCTTCGAGCCCGCGGAGACCAGGTCACCGCCCTCGGTGTTGTATGCCGACCCGACGGCGTTGATCTTGCCCGGATCGACTTTCTGGCCACCGGCCATGATTCCCCCTTTTGTCCCGAGGTCTGCGTGTGTTGACGCTATGACGCAGGCGAACGCCATTCGGTGCCGTCGCTAATGCACATACAAAGTACCCAGGTCACAGGACGCGCGCACAAGCTTCGACCCAAACGGGGCGGTCAGGTCAGGAGACGGCGGAGACCACGCCCGCGAGCCGGTCGGCCGCCGCCTGCGCGGTGTCCTGAGCCGGGGCTTCGACCATCACGCGGACCAGCTGCTCGGTGCCGGACGGGCGCAGCAGCACCCGGCCCTCCTCGCCCAGCTCGGCCTCGACGGCGCCGACGGCGTCGCGGACGGCGCTGGAGTCGGCGACGGCGGCCTTGTCGGCGACCTTGACGTTGACCAGCACCTGCGGCAGCCGGTGCATGACACCCGCCAGGTCGGCGAGCGACTTGCCGGTCGAGGCCATCCTGGCCATCAGGCGCAGCGCGGTGAGCAGGCCGTCGCCGGTGGTGGCGTACTCGGGGAGCACGACGTGGCCGGACTGCTCGCCGCCGAGCGCGTAGCCGCTGGCGCGGAGCTCCTCGAGGACGTAGCGGTCGCCGACGGCGGTGGTGATGACGGTGATGCCGTGCGCCTTCATCGCCAGGTGCAGGCCGAGGTTGCTCATCACGGTCGCGACCAAGGTGTCGTTGGTCAGCTCACCGGACTCGGCGAGCGCCAGCGCGAGGACGGCCATGATCTGGTCGCCGTCGATCAGCTCGCCCGCCGCGTCGACCGCGACACAGCGGTCGGCGTCGCCGTCGTGGGCGATACCCAGGTCGGCGCCGTGCTCGACGACGGCCTTGAACAGCTGCTCCGGGTGATTCGAGCCACAGGCGGCGTTGATGTTGAGGCCGTCTGGGCTCGCGTTGATGGCGATGACCTCGGCGCCGGCGGCGCGGTAGACCTCGGGCGCGGCGCACGCCGACGCGCCGTTCGCGCAGTCGACGACGACCTTGATCCCGTCGAGCGCGTGCGGGGTGGCGACCAGCAGGTGCTGGATGTAGCGGTCGAGCGCGTCCTCGACGTCGGAGACGCGGCCGACCGCGGCACCGATGGGGCGCGTGTCGGGCGCGGTGAGGCCTGCTTCGATCTCGTCCTCGAGGTCGTCGGCCAGCTTGTGCCCACCGGCGGCGAAGAACTTGATGCCGTTGTCGGGCATCGGGTTGTGCGAGGCGGAGATCATCACACCGATGTCGGCGTTCAGCGCGCCGACCAGGTACGCGACCGCGGGCGTCGGCATGACGCCGACGCGGCGCACATCGGCCCCGGCGGACGCGAGGCCCGCGACGACCGCGGCCTCCAGCATCTCGCCGCTGGCGCGGGGGTCACGGCCGACGACCGCGACCGGGCGGTGGGAGCTGTCGTGCGCGACGAGCACACGGGCGGCGCTGGCCGCGAGTGACAGAGCGAGCTCCGGGGTCAGCTCGTCATTCGCGAGCCCACGGACACCGTCAGTACCGAACAGGCGAGCCATCGTCGGACCTCCTTGTACAACGAACACAAGCATGGGGGTGGGGAGACGTCGGGGCCACGGGAGACACCCGGAAAGCACAGAAGCGCCCACCCGATGGAGACGGATGAGCGCTTCCGGCAAAGCGCAGGGTGAAGATCAGCGCTTGCTGTACTGCGGGGCCTTACGGGCCTTCTTCAGGCCGTACTTCTTGCGCTCGACGGCACGCGCGTCGCGCTTGAGGAAGCCGGCCTTCTTGAGGACCGGGCGGTCATCGGCGTCGACCTCGACGAGCGCACGGGCGATCGCGAGACGCAGCGCACCGGCCTGGCCGGAGATGCCGCCGCCGTGCAGGCGGGCGAAGATGTCGAACGAGTCCGGCTTCTCGACGGTGACGAGCGGCTCACGGATGAGCTGCTGGTGCACCTTGTTCGGGAAGTACGACTCGAGCGAACGGCCGTTGAGCTTGAACTCACCGGTGCCGGGCACGACGCGGACGCGGACGACCGCCTCCTTGCGGCGGCCGACGGTCTGCGCGGTGCCACCGGCAGCGCGGGACGGCTTCGGGGCGGCCGGGGTCTCGCTGGTCACGACGCCGTCGAACGACTCGGTCGTGCCCTCGGCGAGAGTCTCGGTCTCGGTGCTGGTCACAGAAACTTCCTCACTCACTTGACGACCTGCGCGATCTTGTTGATCTCACGGGTCTGCGGCTGCTGCGCGCCGTGGGGGTGCTGCGGGCCCGAATAGACCTTCAGCTTCTTCCCCATCGCGCGACCGAGCTTGTTCTTCGGCAGCATGCCCTTGACGACCTTCTCGACCAGCCGCTCGGGCTTGGTGTCGAGCAGCTCGCCGAAGGAGCGCTTGCTGAGGCCGCCCGGGTAACCGGAGTGGCGGTACGCGAACTTCTGTTCGCGCTTGTTGCCGGTGAGCGCGACCTTCTCGGCGTTGACGATGATGACGAAGTCACCGGTGTCCACGTGCGGGGCGTAGGTCGGCTTGTGCTTGCCGCGCAGCAGCGTGGCGACCTCAGTCGCGAGCCGGCCGAGCACGACATCCTCGGCGTCGATCACGTGCCAGGCACGAGTGACGTCGCCGGGCTTGGGGCTGTACGTGGGCAAGGGTCTACCTCGTCGTCAACATTGCGTGTGGGTTCTGTGCGTGCCTAACGATTGCTCGCCGCAACGCACAACGACATATGAAGATACCCGCTCGCCAACGAGCAGACGAAGCGGGGGTCGGTATGCCAGTGCATCTTACGCCGGGCCTGTCGATACACACACTCCCGACACGGCCCGATCGGGGCGTTACGGGTACCCGGGCAGGCGTGAACCGCGAGAATGAGACGATCCACCCGGGACCGCGCTCAACATGGGGAACAGGATGAAACGACGGCCAACGACTTATCTCGCGCTCGGCTCGGTGCTCCTGCTCGCGGCGGCGGGCTGCGGCCAGGCGAAGGCGGGCACGGCACTGCCCAAGGGCGACGACGCCACGGCCTACGTGAACGAGAAGTTCGCGGGCGCGATGGACAAGCTCGACGCCTCGCTCGACCGGCCGGACACCAAGACCTCGAACGACGCCTACATCCGGCTCGACGACAAGTGGCTGCACAGCATCATCACCGCCTCGCGCCAGGGCTCCCCCGAGAGCCGGGTCAGCCGCAACCGGTCCGAAAAGAACCCGGACGAGTCGCTCGACACATTCATCCCCGCCGAGGGCTCGGTCGAGTACATGCACCTCGGGCCGGTCTACAAGAGCCTCGCCCCGACCGCGTGGGTGTCGATGCCGAAGAAGGCGAACCTCGGCCCGCTGTGCGCGTACACCGGCGTGAACACCGCCTGCAAGATGGCCGACACGATCACCCGCTCGGTTCGCGCCGACAAGCGGGCGGTCAAGGGTGCCCGCAGCACCCCGGACGGCAAGACCGAGGTCAGCGTCGATGTGACGCTCGACGCGTTCCTGACCTCGCGGGTGGAGGTGCTGCCGCAGTCCGCGCTCGACACGATCGGTCCCGAACTGCGCAAGCAGACGATCCCGACCAAGTTCGTCGTCGACGCCGAAGGCAAGCTCAGCACGATCACCATGGAAGCGAAGTTCGAAGCGGGCGGGCACAAGATGGAGCTGAAGTACGACTTCCGCTTCCTCGGCCCGGCCAGCCCGCAGGACATGCCGAAGATCCCGGACCCCGCCGACGTGACCGCGCTGCCCGACGAGGCCGCGGTGGCCGACTTCTACAAGCGGCTCGGAGAGGTGCAGGGCGGATGACCAGTCGACTGATCCAGCTCTCGGGGGACCCGCGATGACCCAGCCGCCAGAACCGCAGCAGCCCCAGCAATGGTGGCAACCCCAGGACCCGCAGGCGGCCACCGGCCCGCACTCGGGGCAGTGGCAGCAGGCGCCGGACGGCCCGCACCAGACCGGCTCGTACACCGGGCAGTGGCAGCAGAACCCCGGCGCTCAGCCGCAGACCGGCCCGTACGGCGGACCGTGGCAGCAGCAACAGCATCAGCAGCCGAATCCTCCCGTGCAGCAGCAGGGCCAGTTCGGCGGCGGCTTCCAGCCGACTCAGTACGGCGGCCTCGGCGCGTTCGAAGAAGTGCTCGTGACGAAGAAAGAGCGCTCCAAGAAGCCGCTCATCTTCGGTGGCGTCGGTGTCCTCGTGCTGGCCGCCGCAGGCGTCACCGCGTGGCTGCTCGGCGCGTTCGCCGGTGACACGTTGGACCAGAAGTCCTTGCAGGACGGGGTTTCCAAGGTGCTGACCGAGAACTACGGCGAGCACGACATCAAGAACGCGAGCTGCCCCAGCGGCCAAACCATCAAGAACGGGACGACGTTCGACTGCACGGTCGACATCAGCGGCCACCAGAAGACGGTGACCGTCCGCGTGCTCAACGAAAAGCCCGAGTACGAAGTCGGCGCCCCGCACTAAAAGGGTCGTGAGCGTTCCCGACGGTTAGAACCGTTCGGAACACTCACGACTCCTTGTATACAAACGAAAACGGTGGGCCTGAGCGCCGAAGCGCTTGGCCCACCGTGTTTCATGTGTGCGAGCGAGATCAGAACAGCTGCTCGACGCCCGACTCGGTGCCCTGGTAACCATCGGCGATCTGCGGGAGCGCGGTCGCGATCTGCGCCAGAACCTGCTTGAGGTCCTCGAACGACTCGTCCCAGTTCTTCTGCGCGGCGCCGTAGGCCTCGCGAGCGGCACCTTCCCAGCTGTTGATCAGCGGGGCGAGGTCCTGCTTGAGCTGGTCGAACTGCGCCTGCAGTTCGCCGCCGGTCTTCGTGCAGTCGTCAGCGGCCGCGTGGATGGTGGCGTAATTAACAACGATGTTGCCCTCAGGCATGTCACCCTCCCAGGTGTTTGAAGAAAGTCTTTGATTTTTCAGTGACTAGCAAGCTTGAAGCGAAGATCAGTTGCCCTCGAGGGCGGAGCCGAAGCCCTTGTGCAGAGCCTGGACCAGCTCGTCGTTCTGAGCTTCCGAGCGCTCGTACTTCGAGCCGGCCTCTTCGAGCAGGGAGGCGATCCGCTGCAGCGCCTCGTTCATCCGGCGGCCGTCGCGGTCGAAGCGATCCATGACGTTCGCGAAGGCCTGAGCGGACCTACCCTGCCACCCGGCGCGCGTGTTCTCGATGTTGTCGCGCAGCTGCGAGAGGTTCTTGTCCATCGAGACGCGAACCTCGGTGACCTTCTTCTCGGCCTCGGTGAACTGCTGCACCTCGCCCTTGAAACCCTGAGTCATTTGGGATAGCCCCCTTCGTAAGTTGTGTGTGCCCGTACTCGGTCGTTCTCGTTTGGTACGTGCCTATGACGGAGACCCTGCCATGGTTGGTTCCACGTTGTCCTCGCTTGTTCCCAAGTAGTTGCTTGCGCTAATGCTCGGAGTGGGAACCGATCATCCAAAGGTGGATGAGAGTGCGCGCGAAACTCGCGGAATAACGAGCAAAACCTAACTTGACCAGGGGTTTTACCGACAGCTTGTGTCCACAGTGCACAACCGTCAGTCGCCGCGGATCATGATTCGCGCTTGCGAAAAGTCCTCGTCGTCGTCACCCGATCGGGGTGGTTTCGGTGCGCGAGGCGGTCTCGGCGGAACCAATTCGTTCGCGCTCGGGAATTCGGGGACCGGATTTCCAGTCGCGAATCGGAACCGCTTGGCGGCTTCGAACAACGCGGGCGGAGTCGGCTTGGTCGCGGACCCCGCGAGCTTGCGCTTGCCGAACTCCTTGATCAGTTCCTTGTTCTCTTCGCGATGACGCTCACGCTGGGCGCGCGCGGTGCCCGCGACGCGGCGCGCGTAGGTGATGGCGTTCTCCGCCGCCCTGGTGAGATCGAAACCGGTGTGCTCGCTCATTCAGCCGATCACCAGCGTCCTGACGGCCTGCTCGCAGGCGGCCTGGATCCGCGGCCGCACCGACTCCACCGCGTACTGGCAGCCGACGTGGACGCGCCGCATGCCCTGCGCCACGACGTACCAGTCGAGCCGCGCGGCCGCCTTGGTCTCCTGGTAGTAGATGACCGTCTTGCCCGCGAACGACTTCTCCGCGGCGAAAGCGCCGTGACTCGAGCTCTTCTCGACCTTGGTGCGCAGCTCGTCGACGAGTGCCTGCCGGTTCGCGGTCCCGTCGTAGGTCATCTGATACTCCTGGACGGACACCAGGTCGTTCCCGGTCTGCAGATCACCCGGCCGCAGCACGACCTGGCGCTCGGAGACATTGTCGGTCGTCTGCACCCAATCGGTCGGCGCGTAGAAGCGGTAGTCGTAGGCCGCGTACTGCTTGCCTTCCTCGCCGCCGTTCAGCACGACGAGCAGGGTCGCGACGACCGCCACTACCAAGAGCACCACTCCCCCGATCACCCAGGGCAGCTTGCGTTTGGGCTTCGCGGGCTGGTGCCAGCTCCCGGACGGTTGCCGCACCGGCGGCGCCTGCTGCGGCATCGGCCGCGGTGGCGCCTGCACCTGGCTGTAGACGGGCTGGGGCGCGGGCGGGTAGGAAGCACGACGCGGCTCGCCGGGACGGACGATGTCGGTGCGCTCGTCGGCGAGCGAACGCGGGCCACTCGGCCCGCCGGAGACCGCGGAGCCTGGCAGCGCGCCGGTGCGGTCCGGGTCGATCAGCACGGCACGCAGCGCGCCGCGGGCGACGACCGTCTCCGGCTGGTCGAGCGTGGTCGGCACGACGCCGGTCCGCTCGTGCACCAGACGCGAGATCATCGGGATCCGGCTGGAACCGCCGACCAGGAAGATCGCGCTGAGCTGCTGCGGGCGCAATCCGGCGTCTTCGACGGCCGCGCGAGTGAGCTCGACGGCGCGGCCCAGCGGCGAGGCGATCAGCCGTTCCAGGTCTTCCCTGGTCACGTGCGCGTCCGCGAACGGCGGCGGCATCGGCACGTCGGTGTACGCGTGCCGCGACAACGTCTCCTTGGCGCCACGGACGTCCTGGCGCAGCACCCGGCGGCGCCGACGGTCGGCCATCTCGCGACCTTCGACGAGCTGGCGCCAAGCCTGCGGATCCGTCGCCGACACCAGCGAGCCGACGTGCTCGAGCAGCGCCTGGTCGATGTCGGCGCCACCGAAACTGGGGTCGCCACGGGTCGCCAGTACCTGGAACCCGCCACGCCTGCCGCCCGGCCCGGCAGCGGGCGCCCTGCGCACGACGCTGACATCGACGGTGCCACCGCCGAGGTCCAGCACCGCGATCGTCTGTCCCGGCTGGCCGCTGAACTCGACGGTCCGCTCGGACTGGATATCCGACGGCGCGAACGTCGCGGCGTGGAACACCGCCGCCGCGACCGGCTCGGGCACCAGCGCGACCTCGTTCGCCAGCCTGCCGGCGGCCTGGCGCAGCAGCCTGGTCCGGATCGCACCCCAGTCAGCGGGGTGGGTGAGCACGAGCAGGTTCACGTCGGCGCCGCCCGCGAGCACCTTGGCCTCGGTCACCGCGCGGCGCAGCACCGCGTGCACCACGTCGGTGACCAGCAGCACCGAATCGCCGAGCAGCAGTTCGCCCTCGTCGATCCGGCGCTTCGGGTTCGGCTCGTAGCGCGCGGGGTCGACGGCGGCCTGCCGCTCGGCCTCCTGGCCGACGAACAGCGTGCCGTCCGCGGCGGCGAACACCGCGGACGACATCAACGGCTGCCCGTCGATCACCACGACCTGGGGATCACGCCCGTTGACCGAAGCGACAACGCAGGTGCTCGACGTCCCGAAGTCGACAGCGACCCTCAACGTCACAAGCCGCTCCCCTTAGTCGTTACTGCCATCCGCTCATTCGGGCGCGATCCACGACACCTGCATGAGCTGCTTGCCGAACTTACGGCTGTGGATGAAACCACGGCCGGGCGGCATGGGGCCTGGCTTGGTGGTGCCGATCAGCATGCCTTCGTCGCGGGAGCCGTTCATGACCATGCCCGGTGCCGCGATCTCCTTGAGCTTGCCGAGGATCGGGTCGAACATCGCGCGGCTCGCGCCACCGGTGCGCCGGACGGCGACGATGTGCAGGCCGACGTCCTTCGCCTGGGCGAGGAAGTCGGAGACCGGCTTGAGCGGGTTGTTCGAGGAGGTGACCACCAGGTCGTAGTCGTCGACGATGACGAACAGGTCGGGACCCTTCCACCAGGACCGGGTCTTGAGCTGTTCCTGCGTGACGTCCGGGCCGGGCAGCCGCTTCCTCATCGAGTTCGCGACGTCCTGCATCATCGCGTCGAGCTGCGCGGACTGCACCGCGTAGCCGAGCAGCTGCTCGCCCTCGATGAAGCCGAGCATGGTGCGCCGGAAGTCCACCAGGATGATGACGGCTTCCTTCGGCGTGTACCGCTCGGTGATGCCGCGGACGATCTGGCGCAGCAGATTCGTCTTGCCGGACTCGCCGTCGGCGAACGCGTAGAAGTGCGGGTCCTGGTCGAAGTCGAGGTACACCGGGGCGAGCTCGTCCTCGTTGACCCCGATCGGGATCAGGCGCGAGTCGCGGCGCTTGTCGATCGCCAGCACGTCCTCGTAGGAGATCTCCTCCGGCAGCAGGCGGACCTGCGGCGCGGGGCGGCCGCGCCAGGCGGCCTTGATCTTCGCCACCGCGTCGGCGACACCGGCACCGACGTCCTCGGCGTCGCTCGACCCGTCGACGCGGGGCAGCGCGGTGAGCATGTGCAGCTTGTCCCTGGTCAGACCGCGACCGGGACGACCGGCAGGCACGTTGACCGCGACGCGGCGGTCGATGTCCGACTCGCTCGGGTCACCGAGGCGCAGCTCGAAGCGGGTGCCGAGCATGTCCTTGATCGCCGGGCGGATGTCCGCCCAGCGGTTGGCGGCGATCATCACGTGCACACCGAAGGTCAGACCCTGGGTGGCCAGCTTGGTGATCTGCTGCTCGAGCTCCTCGAAGTCCTCGCGCAGTGCCTTCCAGCCGTCGACGACCAGGAACGCGTCGCCGAACGGGTCGGTCTCCGGCGGGATCTCGCCCCGGCGCTTGCGGTTGCGGAACTCGGCCATCGAGTCGATGCCCAGCGCGCCGAACCGGCCTTCGCGTTCGGTCAGCAGCGTGGTCAGCTCGGCCACGATGCGGCGGGCCTTGTCCGGCTCGCGCCGCGCCACCGCGACGCCACCGACGTGCGGCAATCCCTGCAGACCGGCGAGCGTGCCACCACCGAGGTCGACGCAGTAGAACTGCACTTCCTCGGGGGTGTGCGTGAGCGCCATCGACATGATCAGCGTGCGGAGCATGGTCGACTTGCCAGACTGCGGGCCGCCAACGAGCACGCCATGCCCGGTGGCGCCGGAGAAGTCGGCCCACAGCGGGTCACGCCGCTGCTCGTACGGCCGGTCGACGATGCCCATCGGGATCTGCAGCCTGCCGTTGCCGAAGAAGCCGACCGGCGAGAGGCCGCGGTCCTCGGTGGGGTTGAGGTTCGGCAGCAGGGTGTCCAGCGAGCTGGGCTCCTTGAGCGGCGGCAGCCACACCTCGTGCGCTGGCGGGCCCTGGCCGATGAGCCGCGAGACGATGACATCGAGCTCGCTCGGCTCGACCGCCTCCTCCGACTGCTTCTGCGGCGCGGCGACCTCTTCGATGACCGGCTCCGGCTCCTTGGGGAGCTCGATGAAGTCGGGCACGAACAGCTGCGGGCGCTTGTCGGCGCGGACCACGGCCGATCCCGGCGTGGCGACCTTGATGCCGGACGGGCGGTACGGGCCGGAGACGTACGAGGCCTTGAACCGCACCAGCGACGACGTGTCGAACTTGAGGTACCCGCCACCGGGGACCGACGGCAGCTCGAACGCGTCGGGCACGCCGATGGCCGCGCGGGATTCCGCCGCGGAGAAGGTCTTCAGGCCGATCCGGTAGGACAGGTGCGAGTCGAGACCACGCAGCTTGCCCTCTTCGAGCCGCTGCGACGCGAGCAGCATGTGCATCTGCAGCGACCGGCCAAGACGGCCGATGGCGACGAACAGGTCGATGAAGTCCGGCTTCGCGGCCAGCAGCTCGGAGAACTCGTCACAGACGATGAAGAGCGCGGGCAGCGGGTCGAGGTCGGCGCCGTTCTCGCGGGCCTTCTCGTACTCCCAGACGTTCTTGAAGTTACCGCCGTTCTTCAGCGCTTCCTGGCGGCGGTTCATCTCACCGGCCAGCGCGTCCTTCATGCGGTCGACCAGCGTGACCTCGTCCGCGAGGTTGGTGATGACCGCGGACACGTGCGGCGCGGAGTCAAGGCCGAGGAACGTCGCACCACCCTTGAAGTCGACGAGCACGAAGTTGAGCGTGCTCGACGAGTGCGTGGCGAGCATGCCCAGCACCAGTGTGCGGAGGAACTCCGACTTACCGGAACCGGTCGCGCCGATGCACAGGCCGTGCGGGCCCATGCCCTCCGCCGCGGCCTCCTTGATGTCCAGCTCGACCGGCTGGCCGTACTCGCCGACGCCGAACGGGACGCGGTAGCGGTCGCGGATCGGCCTCGGCCGCCACGCCTGCTGCACGTCGAAGGTCATCGGGTCGCCGGGGATGCCGAGCAGTTCGAGCAGCGACGGGTTGGACAGCAGCGGCTCGTCCTCGTTGGCCTCGGCGCCAGCGCCGGTGCCGACCCGGTACGGCGAGATGCGGCGCGCGAGCGCCTCCATCTCGACCAGGCTGAGCGTGTCTGGCCTGCCGAACCATTCGACGCCGCCGGCGCTGCGCGCGCCGAGACGTTCCGGCTCGACGACCAGGCGCAGGCCACGGCGGGCCGCGAGGTTGCCGGTGGAGTCGGAGAGGTCGACCAGCGTGACGCCGACCAGGCCCTCCTCGAGGATGATCTGCTCTTCGCGGGTGACCTCGGCGTCGTCGATGATGATCACGACGTGCGGCTGGTCAGGCGCGGGCGTGGCGTTGCGCGAGAAGCGCTGGCGGTCACGCAGCTCCTCGTCGAGCCAGTTCTCGATCTGGGCGAGCGAACCGGCCATCATCCGCAGCTGGCCGATGCCGTCGGAGAGCGTGGGGTGCTGGACGTGGGGCAGCCACTTCGCCCACTCCCACTCCTCCTTCGCACGGCCGGCGGTGGCGACGGCGATCAGCACGTCGTCCGCGGAGTGGAAGGTGACCAGCTGGGCGAGCATCGCGCGGGTCAGGCCGCGGACGAGCTGGCGCTCGCCGGACATGCTGACCGCCGCGAACCCGCGCAGGGTGATCTGGGTGGGCAGGTCGGGCACGATCGAGTGCGCTCGGACGAACCGGCGCAGCGCGAGGGTGGCGATCGGCTCCAGCTCGTCGACAGGGCCGGTCTGCGGCGGGACGAGCCGGGTGGCGAGCCGGTGCGAGCTGCGGCCGACACGCAGGTGCAGGAAGTCCTGGTCGTTGCCGCGGCGCTCCCACATGCGGCGGCTGGTGGCGAGCGACCACAGCATCTGCGGGTCGGGGTGCACCCACTCGAGCGCGGCACGCTGGTCGACCATCGCCTCGCGGGCGCGGTCACGCATCTGGCCGAGGTAACGCAGGTAGTCCTTGCGGTCCTCGTTCATCTCGGCTTTTTTGGCGCCACCGCCCTTGCCGCCACCGCCGGCCATCATGCCGACGGTGCCCATGACCATCATGCCGCCCATCATGAGCATCATCGGGCTGCGTCCACCGAGGGTGAACATCACCACCATCATGCCGACGGAAGCGACGATCATCACCACCGGCAGCATCTTCATGACGACGCTTCCGGGGATCGTCCTGGGCACCTCGGGCGGCGGCTCCAGGTGCACCTCGCCACCGGGTGGGCGTGGCGCGGCCAGCCGCGGCGACCGCTTGAACTGCAGCGTGCTCACCGAAAGAACCCCTCTTCAACTCGGCGATGTCCCAGGCCCGGCCAGCGGTGCTGCCACGGGGTGAACCACACGGTAGCGAACCACCGGCGCCGGTACGGTCAAGACCGCCCAACCCGGTCGGGTTGGTGCGAACCGGCACCACGGCGGTGGCCGGTGCGCTAATACTAGGACCGCACACCGACAGAATTGGGCCGTTCGGCCGAACCAGGGCGTTATCCCACGGTCGGCGGACCCGGCAGGTACCTTCTTGCCCAACGAAGGCAAGATGCAGCTGCGGGGACCTGTCGGTGACCGCGAGCGTTCACTCCAGGCAGGGGGCTAGCAGTGGCAACGGGCACGACTGTTTTCAGCAGGGTGACGGTGGTCGCACCACGCACCCGGATCGACGTGGCACTGCCCGCCGACGTCGCGGTGGCCGACCTGCTGCCGATGCTGCTGGAAATGGCCAAGGAGGCGACCGCCGACGGTGGCGCCAGGCACGGCGGCTGGGCGCTGGCCAAGCTCGGCGACGCCCCGCTCGACCCCGCGCGCACGCTCGCGTCGCTCGGCATCATCGACGGTGAGCTGTTGCAGCTGCGCAAGCGCAACGAGAACCCGCCGCCCCCGCTCTACGACGACGTGGTCGACGCGATCGCCGAGTCGTCGCCGGACAGTTTCCGGCCGTGGACCAAGGAAACGGCGCAGCGCTTCGGCCACATCGCGGGCGGCGTCGGCCTGTTCGCGGCCGCGATGGCGTTGTTCTTCGGCGGTTCGCTCTACGGCGGCAACGCGCTGATCTCCGCGATCGCCGCCGGTGTCGCCGCGATCGCTTGCGTCGCCATCGGCGCGACACTCGCGAAGGCTTATCAAGCGGAGTCGACCGGTGTGCTGATCGCTGCGGCCGGCGGTCTCCCCATGGCCTTCGTAAGCGGCTTCTACATCGTGCCCGGCATTTCGATGCGCGCGAACCTGCTGCTGGGCTCGACCTTGGTGGTCATCGTGGCCGCCGTCTGCATCCTGATCATCGGGCGCGGCGTGACCACGTTCATCGCCGCCGCCACCGCCGCGGGCTTCGGCGCGGCCGCGTTCCTGTTCGCGACGCTGGTCGCGCACCCGGCCGCCGGTATCGCCGCCGGTACCGCCGCGATCGCACTGGCCTGCATCTCGATCCTGCCGCGCGCGACCATCTGGCTCGCGAAGCTGCCGCTGCCACACGTGCCGAGCACCGCCGAAGAGCTGAAGGAAGACTCCGGCTTCCCTGACTTCCGGTCGATCGAGCAGAAGACGATCGTCGCGCACAACTACATGACCGGCCTGCTGATCGGCTGCGGCATCGCGACCGCGCTGTCCGCCGTCATCGCGGCCACCTCGCCGAGCATCTTCGGCTTCATCCTCGGCGTGGTCGCGACGCTGGTGCTGTTGCTGCGCGCCAGGTCCTACGCCAACGGCAGCCAGGCCATCGCGCTGCTGACCACCGGCATGCTCTCCGGTGCCGGCATCCTGTTCGGCTGGATGTGGGCGCAGAGCCCGATGGGCCGCCTGCTGTGGGTGTTCGGCGTGCTGGTGATCGTCGCCGCCGGTTCGCTCGTGGTCGGCGTCGTGTTCCCGAACCAGCGGTTCTCGCCGCCGATGCGGCGCACGGTCGAGATCATCGAGGCCATCTGCATCGCCACGGTCGTCCCGCTCGCGCTCGGCGTCATGGATCTCTACGCCACGCTGCGGCACATCAACTTCAAGTGAGTGTTGGCATGAACTGGGGAAAGCGCACGGCCAGCCTGCTGCTCGCGGCCGGGATCGGGGTGCTGAGCCCGGCGGGCTCGTTGCCCGCCTGGGCACAGTCGACGACTCCGACACCTACGCCGAGCCAGAGCGACGCTCCTTCGTGGGCGCCGCCGCCGGTGTCCGCGCAGGTGCCCGAGGACCAGGTCAAGCCACCGGATCCGTACGAGCAGAAGAACGGCTGCGTCTCGAAGAACCTCGGTGTGAACATCGAGCTGGTGAACAAGCCGTGGGGTCAGCAGTACCTGCAGATCGAAGAGCTCCACAAGATCGTCCAGGCGAAGAAGGGCGCTCCCGGCGAGGGCATCAAGGTCGCGGTCATCGACACCGGCGTCCGCCCGCACCCGTACTTCCAGGACCGCGTCGAGGGCGGTGGCGACTACGTCATCCCCGAAGAAAAAGGCCTGAAGGACTGCGACGGTCACGGCACCGAGGTCGCGGGCATCATCGCGGCGAACCCGAAGAACACCGGCATCGGGTTCATCGGGGTGGCGCCGTACGCCCGGATCGTTTCGATCAGGCAGTCGAGCCAGAACTACAAGAAAAAGGAACAGACCTCATCGTCCGCGGCTTCGTCATCGTCGTCGGAAACCCCTGGTGGCGGTCAGTCCAAAACGGAAACGCCGACCGGCGAGAACTCCGGCGACGACACGGGTGGCCAGTCGTTCCATGGCGACACCCAGCCGAACCAGAAGAACACCGGTCGCCAGCAGGAGGAAGAGGGCTCGGCGGGCACGCTGAAGAGCCTGGCGCAGGCCGTGGTGCACGCCGCGAACATGCCGGGCGTCAAGGTGATGAACCTGTCCGTCGACAACTGCCGATCCTCCGCGCTTCCCATGGGAGACGGCGAAAGGCAGCTGCAGGCCGCGGTGAAGTACGCCGTCGAGACCAAGGATGTCGTCGTCGTGGCGGCCGCGGGCAACACCGGCGACAACTGCAAGCAGAACGACCAGCCGAACCCGGACAAGCCGACTTCCATCGTCACCCCGCCGTGGTTCGCCGACCACGTGCTCTCGGTCGGCGCCATCCAGAAGAACGGCGGTGTTGCCGAGTTCAGCGTCTTCGGGCCATGGGTCACGGTCGCCGCACCCGGCACGGAGATCATCTCGCTGGACCCGGCCCCCGAGTCGAGCGGCCTGGCGAACCTGACCATCGAGAGTGGCAACGAGCCGTCTCCGATCCAGGGCACCAGCTTCGCGGCGCCGTACGTCGCCGGGGTGGCGACGCTCGTCCGCCAGATGTATCCCGACCTGGACGCACGTGGCGTGATCAAGCGGATCACCGAAACCGCGCAGCACCCGGCCTCACCCGGTGGCCGCGACAACTTCGTCGGCTACGGCGTGATCAACCCGATGGCGGCGCTCACGTCGACCCTGCCGTCGGAACGCGGTTTGAAGGCACCGACGCCGGTCCGTTTCCCGGCCGACCTGCCACCCGCCAACAACGCGAACTGGAAGCCGATGGTGGTGGCCCTGGCGGGCGCAGGCGGCGGCTTGGTCGCGCTGCTGATCACGCTGTTCGTGGTGCACACCGTGCGGCGCAACCGCGAGAACGAATCCTGACGCTTAGGCGGAGCGGCAATGCCAGAATTCATCGCGAAACGCTTGTCGGAGACTTCTCGCTAACGACTGCTCGAGCGAACAAGATTTGGCAAAGTGGCGTGGACGGCCAGCTTCCGCCTCGCCTGATTAATTATCAAAAGCCCAGCTGTTCGCAGTTCAAGCAACCCGAAAGGGCTTAGGCCTCAACGCAGGGTTTCGACAGACTCGACGACATATTATGACAAACAGCGAAGGCAGTCCAGTTGCTTGATGCCGGTCGCGGGCGCGACATATGGCAAACACGCCCGCAACCGACAATAAGTAGAGTCAGCCCACAGCCCGACTTAATTCCCAAGTTGAGCTTATCGATTTCCCCGCGACCAGAATGCGCTTCTCTTCACAACCAATCTTGCCATCAAGCTGCGGCAACTTCGACGGCGCCAACCTTCGATCAAGCTTCTGAAACTCAGCCACACCAGCCAGTATCCCACCTCTGAATCTGGTACTGCACTCCACTTCCATCCCCCCAGAGCTTGGCAGAAAGAAATGTTGCATTGTAGTCCATGATCTCATAAATTCCTTGCCCCGCATCGGCATAGTCAACGACTCCACCAAAGACATACAACGCAGTGTGATTGTGAACGATGCACGAGTACCCAGGCTTCGCCAGCACGGCCACGGAAGCGTATGCCGAAGTATTTGCCAGTGTTGCGACTCCAACCGCCATAACGGCACCCACAGTCGCGATTTTACGCCCCACTCCAACCATATTCCCCTCCAACGAGATCGAATTTATTCTCAGATAGCCTCGTGGAACAAAATACCAGGTTGGTTTGAAAAAAACTACCAGACCCTTACGGACGCCAGGGATTAGTAGCTGATCCGACCTTGACCGACGCAATGTCGAGCGATCAATTTCACCGAGCCGAGGCTACGACGTATGGCTAATCTTTCGGACTAGCCGTGTTTTTCTTGGCAGGCGGGGGTTTCTCGGCCTCGCCGATGACCGGCGGGACCACCTGCTCCGGCTCGCCGAAGAGCTCGGCGGGCTTGGTTTGCTGGCGCTGCTTGGGTTTGTGCTGCTGACCGCCACCACCACCGGCCATCGCGCCGCCCATCATCGGCGGCATCATCATGCCCATCCCGCCGCCGACGACCGCGCCTGCCGCGATACCGGCTGCCGGGGCCACGCTGTCGTTGGAATCGTGGTTCTGCTGCTGGGCATCCGGCGCCGCGGAGGACGCCGTGGTCGCCTCGGCATCGGCCGCCGCCGCGTCGATGACGTCGTGCAGCTTGAAACGCTTTTCCGGATAGCGGTGTGAGATCTCGATGGTCCGTGTGGCCGCGTCAGGGCCGTCCACGCCGTCACAGAAGCTTCCAAAGGCCTCCAGAACGTCCCTGGCGGCCTCGTAAAGCGCTTTGGCGGACTCTTGCGCCTCGACCAGCTGGGCGCGTGCCCGCTTGTCTCCGCCGACCGGCAGCATGGCCGTTTCGGAGGTCAGTTCGGCCGTGTCGACCAGCAACTCGTTCAGCTCGTTCGCGATCTCCTTGACCGCGCCCGCGACATCGTCGAGCGCGGTCGCCATCGCGTTCATCGCGTCCTCGACGTCGGTGCCCGCGATGTTGATCTGCTCGATGTAGACGACGAACGCGTCGGCGTCCTTGCCGGACCAGGCCGCGTCGAGCTTGCCGAGGTCCGTCGCGAGCTCGTCGGACACCCGGCCTGCCGCGGCGGCGGCCGTGCGCCACTTCGCCGCTTCGGCGCCGAGCTGCTCCCACTTGCCGACGACCGGGTTCAGGTAGTCCTTGACCGGATCGTTCACCCCGAGCTGCTCGGCGAGCATGCTCAGGTAGTCGAGGCCCAGCGTCGCCGTCATCGGTTCACCCGCGCGATCATCTCGGCTGCTTCCTCGTCGCCACCGCCGTGCTTGGCAACGACTGTGTGCAGTGCCTCGCCCGCCGACTTCAGCGCCTCGGAGCCCGCGATCAGCTGACCGCGCAACGCTTCCGAGGCTCGCGCGTAGGACTCGCCGAGCCCGATCTCGGTGCCGAGTCCGCCGAACGCCTCAGGTGCTACATCTTCGGCGCCGAGCGGCCCGGCGGCCGCGTGCAGTTCGGCGGCGTTGTCGTCGACCTTCTTCGCGTAGTCGACGATCACATCCGCGCTGACATTGATCCCAGCCACAAAAGCCTCCGCTCGTCCCTGATCCGACGACGGTCGCCCGCCGCCGGTTCCGGATTACTTGCCCGGCGGCGGAGCGGCGGCCGAAGACGGGCGCGCGGTCGGGTAGTTCTTGGCCGCCTTGTCGATCGGCACCGAGTCGTAGGTCGCGAGCACTTCCTGGGTGTTCAACGACGCACCGACCGGCAACAGCGCGAGAATCGAGTCCGGTGCGGGCTGCAGGTTGTCGAGACCGAGACCTTCGGCGGTCTTGACGTCCGGCACGCTGTAGCGGAGGCCGCGGTCGGAAACGAGTTGGATGTTGCCCCGGTCGAACTGCTCCTTGGAGACCACCGAACGCACGGCCGCCGCGAAACCGGGCTTCATGTAGAAGCGGTTGACCAGGCCACGGTCCGGGCTGGGCGTGCCCAGCTGGATCGAGTCGGCCTTCGGCGCCGGAAGCTTGTTGTCCACGAAAACCGAGGTGTGCACGTCGCGGCCGTTGCCCTCACCGGTGATGCTCCAGCCGAGGCAGGCGACCTCGGACTGCTTCGCCGGGTCGAGCACGGTGACCTTGGCCTGCGGGTAGTCCTGGACCTGCAGTGCGCCGTCATCGCCGGCATTGAGCTGCTTGACGCCCTGAAGCTTGTCGAGTCCCAGGTCCTGGATGCCGCTGCCGCCGCGGATGATGTCGGCGACGACCGGGGAGATGTGCTGGATGCCGGTCTTGGTGATCACCCAGAAGTCCTTCGGCCCGGTGGCGGGCGAAGTCGAAAAGACGCTGCCGACCTTGAGGTTGTTCATCGCGAACGGGGGCAAGGTGTCAGTGCCCTCGATGAACGGCTTGGTCAGCATCGGCACCTCGGGGATCGCGTTCAGCATCCCCTCCGAGATAAAACGAGCCTGCAGGCTGACCAAATTGAGAGCGGTGTTCACCGGCGCGCTGTTCTTCGGGTCGATCTCAGCACGTACCGTATTCGCGTTGCGCTGGTTCGCGTTGTCAAGCAGCCGGTAAACGAGATACGTCTTGCCTGTCGCGCTCTTTGCGAGCAAGGCCTCATTGTTAGCCAGCTCACGACCCAATTTCGGGACACCCGCGTAAACGGATGTCTCGTTTATCCCGCTGAGTTCGCCGGGAAGTGAACGGTCGATGCCGATTTCGTCACAGACCGCCCAGTCGTTGGAAATCCGCTGGGACGCGCTGGGGAGCAGCTGCGGGCCGTCCGGGATACCGGTCAGCCGGCCACGCGCCATATTGCGCAGCTGATCGTCGGAGACGACAGAAGCGGGTTTCGGCGCGCCCGCGTTGCCCTGCGCCATCAGCAGCAGTCGCGCGGACGCCATGTTGAACGTGGGGTAGAGCTTCCTGGGGTTGCCCATGACCACGTACACCGTGCCGGACTGCTCGCCGATGACGATGTTCCCGGCGTCCGGCACCGACGGCGCGGGGCTCAGCAGGCCCCAGACCACGAAGCCGATCATGCCGATCATGCCCAGAAAGAAGCCGACGACCGTGGCACGGGAATGCGTGCGCATCGGGTCGTTCAGCATCACGGCGTCCCGGCGGACCAGCGCGGACTGCATACGGCGCAGAACGAACTGATAAGCCTGGACTTGAGACTTCGTAGTGGGTGTTGATGGCATTCTCGACCTACAGCTCTCCCAGTCGCGGTACGGTTCCGCAGGATAGCCGTACGGGGACCGTCTGGTGTGGGGTTTCTACCAACTCAAGCTAGGGTCGGGCACCCCGGGACCGGCTTTCCGGTACCAGTAAGCACGAGGGGAAGAGAACGAGCGGATGTCCGTCAACACTCCTCCGCGTCCGCCAGGGCCGCCGGGCCCGCCGCCCCAAGGGCGGCCGCCCATGCCGCCACCGCGGCCGGGCAGACCAGGCGGACCTGGAGGTCCCGGCGCGCCGCTCGGTGGCCCTCCGCCCAAGCAGGCAGGCCCCGGCGGGCCGCCTCCCGGTCCTCCGCGCGGCCCCGGTGGGCCCGGCGGTCCGGGTGGACCCGGTGGTCCTGGCGGCCCTGGTGGGCCCGGTGGACCTCCGCCTGGCGGTCCTCCTCCCGGTGGTCCTCCGCCCGGTGGCCAGCCGCCGTCGGGTCAGCAGCCGCCCGCGACTCCCCCGCCCGCCCCGGCCGTGCACGTGGCGCCGCCGACCCGGCGACGCGGCGGGCACGCGAGCCTCGGCCCGCTGCCGGTGACGAACCTCGTCGTGCTGGAGGTCGGCTTCGCGATCGGGCTGATCCTGCTCGCGATCAACCTCGAGCTGAAGTACGTCAGCATCGGCATCGTCGCCGTCGCGCTGGTCATCGGCTTCCTGCGGTTCGGCGGCGGCTGGTTCACCCAAAGGGTTGGACTTACCGCGCGCTACACCTTCCGGTCACACGACCGGGTGGCGAACCCGTTGCCGCCGAGCTCGCTCGAGAGCATCGCGGCCGAGGACGCCACGGTCACCGGGCCGGACGACGCGCGCGTGAACCTGCTGCGCCTCACGGTGCCGGACCTGGTCGTCGCGCACAGCGTCGACCACGAACGCCAGCAGGTCGGGCTCGCGTGGAACGACGGGACGTGGACCGCGGTCCTGCTCGTCGAGCCGGCGCCCGCGCTGATCACCCAGGCCGGTGGCGCGCCGAGCCTGCCGCTGGCCGCGCTCGCGCCGTGCCTCGAAGACCGCGGTGTGGTGCTCGACTCCATCCAGACCATCTGGCACTGCTACCCGGGCAGCGCGGCGCTGCCGTCCGACTCGCCGGCGCTCAGCTCGTACATGGAGGTGCTCGGCCCGCTGCCCGCGGCCGCCAGGCGCACCACGTGGGTGGCCATCCGGCTCGACCCGCGCCGGTGCCCGGCAGCCGTGCGTGAACGTGGCGGCGGCACGGTCGGCGCGCACCGCGCGCTGATCGGCGCGCTGTCCCGCGTCCGCAACGCGCTGGAGTCCCAAGGGGTTCCGACGCGTCCGCTCGACCCTGACGAGCTGCTGCGCGCCAGCATTTCGGCGGCCGAGCTCACCGCCGTCGCCGGTTCGCCGCAGAAGGTCAGCATGAACGAGAGCTGGACCGGCCTGACCGCGGCGGGCATCGGGCACGCGAGCTACGCGATCTCGAACTGGCCGAAGGGCAAGATCACCACCAGTCTCAACGCGCTGACCAGCGTGCGTGCGTTGTCGGCGACGGTCGCCATGTCGATCTCGCCCGCGTCGGACGAGGGCAAGGTCGGCCTGCGCGGTGTCGTGCGGCTCAGCGCGCGCAACCCGCGCGAGCTCGACGAGGCGGATCAGCGGCTGCGCGGCATCTCGGACCGGCTCGGCGTCGCACTGACGCCGTTGCGCGGCCTGCAGATCGCCGGCTTCAACGCGACGCTGCCGATCGGAGGAACGGCATGAGTTCACGACTTCGCGACGCGGGCGGTGCGGCCGGTGTCGCGCCCGAGTTCACGGTCGACCCGGCGATGCTCGACGCGATCAGCCCCTCCGGCGACCGCGGCGGCATCGTGCTCGGCTCCGGCCTCAAGGGCGAGCCGCTGACCATCTCGGCGCTGCGCTCGACCCCGACCCGCATCGTCCTGGTCGGCGGGCTGTACCTGGCCCGCCAGGTCGCGATGCGCGCGATGGCCGTCGGTGCCTGGGTCGTCGTGGCGACCGGACGTCCCGCGGCCTGGCAGGTACTCCAGAAGGCCGCAGGCACGCAGCAGCCGGGACGCCCGCCGCTCGTGCAGATCAGGCGTTTGTCGCCGGTCGACCTGCCGCGGCCGTCCGAGGACGCGCCGCTGCTCGTGGTCACCGACGGCGGCCCGACACCGCAGGACCTGTTCCCGCCGCGTTCGCCGTGGCAGACCACGATCTACGTCCTGCCATACCTGCACCCGCAGGCCGGCGCGACCGCGAACGCGGCCGACCTGGTGCTGATGCAGCGTCTCCCCGCGGGCCAGGCCGAACTGGCCGCGCGCCTGTGGCGTCTCCCGCCGCAGATGATGCGCCAGCTGACCACGTTGAAGGACGACCAGGTCATCGCACTCGGCCTGAACCTGTGGCGGCCGCTTCGCCTGGTCACCACGGGCAAGGAGCAGCAGATCCTGGGCCCGGTCCGGCGCGGCGACTGAGTCTCGGCCTGGGAAAAAAATCCCAATGCGGCATTCGTCAGGTTTCAGCCTCCCAATGTGGCGTTCGTCAGCTCTGAGCTGACGAAAGCCACATTGGGGGTTCCACAGCTGACCAAAGCCACATTGGGATTTTTTGGCTGGGTCAGGGCTGGGGCGAGCGGGTCGCCCGGGTCTGCGAGGCCCGGAGGGCGAGTTCCGCGTCGGGTGGGTAGTCGACGGCTTCGAGGGTCAGGCCGTGTGCCGGGGCGACGGCTGAGTCGCGGACGCGGCTGGCGAGGACGGCTTCGGGCCAGTCGACAGGGCGGCGGCCGTCGCCGACCATGAGCAGAGCGCCGACCAGGCTGCGGACCATCGAGTGGCAGAAGGCGTCGGCGGAGACGTGGACCTCGACGGCGTGGGGGCCAGTGCGGGTCCACTCCAGGCGCTGGAGTTCGCGGATGGTCGTGCCGACCTCGCGGGCCTTGCAGTAGGCGGCGAAGTCCTGCAGGCCGAGCAACGCCGCGGAAGCCTCGTTCATCAGCGGGACCGAGAGCGGGCGGTTCCAGGCGAGTGTGTGGTTGCGCCGCAACGGATCCACGCCCCAGGGGGCGTCTGAGACCCGGTAACGGTAGTGCCTGCGGACGGCCGAGAAGCGGGCGTCGAAGCCGTCAGGCGCGACCTGAGCGGCCAGCACTCGTACGTCACCGGGCAGGTAGCGATTCCAGCGGAAGCACATCCGCTCCAGGTCGGGGATGCCCTGCGCGTCGACCTCGATACGGCCACGCTGACCGGGCACCACGTCGAAGTGGATCACCTGGCCCGCGGCGTGCACGCCGGCGTCCGTGCGGCCCGCGACAACCACGGAACGCGGCACGGAGAGACCCGGCGGCTGCTTGGCGAGTGCGTCTTCGATCAGGCCTTGGACGGTGCGCAGGCCCGGCTGGCGAGCCCAGCCCGCGAAGTCGGTGCCGTCGTACGCGATGTCCAGGCGCAGACGAACGAGCCCGCCCTCCCCGTGGGGAGAAGCGGGCTCGTCCGGCGTGCTTGCAGCCAATTAGTCCTTCTTGGCTTCTTCGGTCTCGGCAGCCTCGTCAGCGGCCGGGGCCTCTTCGGTGGTCGTGGCCTCAGCCTCGACGACCTCAGGGGTCTCGTCGGCAGGAGTCTCGACGACCTCAGCGGCCTTCGGGGCGTCCTTCGCGAACTTGGTGCCGCGGGCCTTCTCGGCCTCCGAGGTGACCGTCTTCTCCTGGACCAGTTCGATGACCGCCATGGGGGCGTTGTCGCCCTTGCGCGGCATCGTCTTGGTGATACGGGTGTAGCCACCCGCACGCTCGGCGAAGTGCGGGCCGATCTCGGCGACCAGCTTGTGCACGACCGTCTTGTCGCGGACGACACGCATGATCTGACGGCGGTTGTGCAGGTCGCCCCGCTTCGCCTTCGTGATCAGCTTCTCGGCCAGCGGACGCACCCGCCGGGCCTTGGCCTCGGTCGTGGTGATCTTGCCGTGCTCGAACAGCTGCGTGGCCAGGTTGGCCAGGATCAGCCGCTCGTGGGCGGACGACCCGCCGAGACGGGCGCCTTTGGTGGGCGTGGGCATCGGTTCTCCTAGTTCAGTACAGCCAAAGACCTACCCGGCCTACAGCTGCTCCGTCTCTGCGTAATCCTGGCCATCGTCGTGGCCATTGTCGGAAATGCCGTCCGTGAGACCGTCGACGCCCTCGGACCAGCCTTCTCCGTCGTAGCTGGCCGCGGCCGCGGTCGGGTCGAACCCGGGCGGGCTGTCCTTGAGCGCGAGGCCGAGGCCGACGAGCTTGAGCTTGACCTCGTCGATCGACTTCGCACCGAAGTTGCGGATGTCGAGCAGGTCGGCCTCGCTGCGCGAGACCAGTTCGCCGACGGTGTGGATGCCTTCGCGCTTGAGGCAGTTGTACGACCGGACGGTGAGGTCCAGGTCCTCGATCGGCATCGCGTAGGCGGCGATGGTGTCCGCCTCCTGCGGCGACGGGCCGATCTCGATGCCCTCGGCGTCGACGTTCAGCTCGCGGGCGAGACCGAACAGCTCCACCAGCGTCTTACCGGCCGACGCGACCGCGTCGCGCGGCGTGATCGACGGCTTGGTCTCGACGTCCAGGATCAGCTTGTCGAAGTCGGTGCGCTGCTCGACACGAGTGGCCTCGACCTTGTACGTCACCTTCAGCACCGGCGAGTAGATCGAGTCGACCGGGATCCGGCCGATCTCGGCGCCTGCCTGCTTGTTCTGCAGCGCCGGAACGTAACCGCGGCCGCGCTCGACGACGAGCTCGATCTCGAGCTTGCCCTTGCCGTTCAGCGACGCGATGTGCAGATCCGGGTTGTGCACGGTGACACCGGCCGGGGGCACGATGTCGGCGGCGGTGACCTCACCGGGGCCCTGCTTGCGCAGGTACATGGTGACCGGCTCGTCCTCTTCCGAGGACACGACGAGTTCCTTGAGGTTCAGGATGATGTCGGTGACGTCTTCCTTCACCCCGGGAACGGTGGTGAACTCGTGCAGCACGCCGTCGATGCGGATGCTCGTGACCGCCGCGCCCGGAATGGACGACAGCAGCGTGCGCCGCAGCGAGTTGCCGAGTGTGTAACCGAAGCCGGGCTCCAGCGGCTCGATGGTGAACCGGGAGCGGGTCTCGTTGACCGTCTCTTCACCGAGAGCCGGTCGCTGCGAAATCAGCATTTCTTCCTATTTCCTTTCCAGACGGCGACCGCCATATGACGCCGAAAGGGATGGCGAAGCGGCGGCGCACTCTGGGCGCCGCCGCCCGTACCCAGCCGAAGCCGGATTACTTCGAGTAGAGCTCGACGATCAGCTGTTCCTGGACCGGAACGTCGATCTGCGCGCGCTCCGGCAGCTGGTGGACCAGCACGCGGAGGTTGGACGAGACGACCTGCAGCCACGCCGGGATGGGGCGCTCGCCGAAGGACTCCTTGGCAGCGACGAAGGGCAGCATCGCGAACGACTTCGGCCGCACGTCGATGATGTCCCACTTGGTGACCTGGTACGAAGGCACGTTGACCTTCACGCCGTTGACCAGGAAGTGGCCGTGGCTCACCAGCTGACGCGCCTGACGGCGGGTGCGGGCGATGCCGGCGCGGTAGATCACGTTGTCGAGGCGGGCCTCGAGGATCTGCAGCAGGTTCTCACCGGTCTTGCCAGGACGCCGGACGGCTTCCTTGTAGTACCGGACGAACTGACGCTCGAGCACGCCGTAGGTGTAACGAGCCTTCTGCTTCTCCTGGAGCTGCAGCAGGTACTCGGACTCCTTGATCCGACCGCGGCCGTGCTGGCCGGGCGGGTAAGGACGACGCTCGAACGCCTGGTCGCCACCGACAAGGTCAACCTTGAGGCGACGGGAAATACGCGTAGCGGGGCCTGTATAACGAGCCATTTTTTCTTACTCCTCCCCGTTCCTCAGACCCGGCGCCGCTTGGGCGGGCGGCAGCCGTTGTGAGGCTGCGGGGTCACGTCCTGGATGGTGCCGACCTCGAGGCCGGCTGCCTGCAGCGAACGGATCGCGGTCTCGCGGCCGGAGCCGGGACCCTTCACGAACACGTCGACCTTCTTCATGCCGTGCTCCGCGGCCTTGCGGGCGGCGTTCTCGGCGGCCATCTGCGCGGCGAACGGGGTGGACTTACGCGAGCCCTTGAAGCCCACGTGACCACTCGACGCCCACGCGATCACGGCACCGGTCGGGTCCGTGATCGAGACGATGGTGTTGTTGAAGGTGCTCTTGATGTGCGCATGACCGTGCGCGATGTTCTTCTTTTCCTTGCGCCGGACCTTCTTGGTCCCAGCGCCGGTACGAGACTTCGGTGGCATGTTCTGGGGGTTCTCCTCTTAGCGCGCGTTCTCTTGGTGAGCGGCCTGTGCTTCGCGCTGACCGTTGCGGATGACAGATCCCGCGTCGGTGTACAGCTGGCGAAGGGCCATCGGGCGGGCATAGAGCGCCTTGGGTGAAACGCAAGCCGTGCTGCGGCGGCGAGAGCCACCCATGTGCACGACCTTCTTCCCCTGGACGCTCACTTCTTGCCAGCCTTCTTCTTGCCGGCGACCGTCTTCTTCGGACCCTTACGGGTACGGGCGTTGGTCTTCGTGCGCTGACCACGGACGGGAAGTCCGCGACGCCAGCGAAGGCCCTCGTAGCACCCGATCTCGATCTTCCGACGGATGTCGGCGTTCACCTCGCGGCGAAGGTCACCCTCTACCTTGAAGTTCTCTTCGATGTGGACCCCGAGCTTGCGGAGGTCCTCATCGCTGAGGTCTTTGACGCGGGTGTCCGCGTTGAGTTCCGCAGCCGCGATGAGCTGCTTGGAACGGGTACGGCCGATGCCGTAGATGTAGGTCAGCGCGATCTCCAACCGCTTTTCGCGGGGGAGGTCTACGCCAGCGAGTCGTGCCATTGGCGCTGGTGCTCCTTATCGATTCGTCTCTTCAGGTCTGCTCCCCGTCCGGTCCCAGGGCCGACTCGCTATGTCGTCCGCCCGCTTGCGCGGTCGGTGCCCTGGCCCCGGCCTGAAGTCCGGGGGTGAAGCCGGTCCGTACGTGACGGTCCGGCAGGTGCGGGGAGGTTTGTGTAGCCGTCAATCCACTCTGTTACGAGTGCGGGCGATCAGCCCTGCCGCTGCTTGTGCCGCAGGTTTTCGCAGATCACCATGATCCGGCCGTGGCGGCGGATCACCTTGCACTTGTCGCAGATCTTCTTGACGCTCGGCTGAACCTTCACGTCTCCTGCTCTCCTGCTTGTGCTCTACTCTTCGTGATCACTTGTAGCGGTAGACAATGCGACCACGCGTTAGGTCGTAGGGCGAAAGCTCTACGACGACCCTGTCCTCGGGCAGGATGCGGATGTAGTGCTGCCGCATCTTGCCGCTGATGTGCGCGAGGACCTTGTGACCGTTTTCCAACTCGACGCGGAACATCGCGTTGGGGAGCGGCTCGACTACGCGGCCTTCGACCTCGATGGCCCCGTCTTTCTTGCCCATATCCTCCGCATTTCCTGTCGCTACACTGTGTGACTACTTCGAGCTTCGAGTGCTTGGCTTCGGCACACTCCACCCCAGGTCCAATGTGCGTGAGAATTCACGAGCGCGCTGGAACAGGGCGACACGAGTCTGCCGACTTGATAGTGTACGCAACTCGTGTCGCAGCTTCCCAGCGGGGTCCGCCTGTGCTAGAACGCGCACGCAAGCGCACATATCCCCGGACGACGTGAACGCCACGTTCGCAACGTTGAGCGTTGCGAACGTGGCGTTCACGTGGATCAAGCCTGGTGAAAAGCGCTGGTCAAGAGCCTTCGGGGGCGGTGAGGACCCAGGGGCCGTCTTCGGTGATCGCGACCGTGTGCTCCCAGTGGGCCGCGCGCGAGCCGTCGACCGTGACGACCGTCCAGCCGTCGTCGAGCTCGCGGGTTTCGCCGCCGCCGCCGGTGAGCATCGGCTCGATCGCGAGCGCCATGCCGACCTTGAGGCGGGGGCCCTTGCCCGGCTTGCCGACGTTCGGGAGGAACGGGTCCATGTGCATCTGGCGGCCGATGCCGTGGCCGCCGTACTCGAGGATCATCCCGTACTCGACGCCGTCGGCCTCGCCGACCTTTTCGGCGGCGGTCTGGATGGCGTGGGAGATGTCGGTGAGACGGCCACCCGGTGCCACCGCCTCGACGCCTGCCCACATCGCGGCCTGGGTGGCCGCGGACAGCGCCAGGTCGGTGTCGGAGACGGCGCCGATCGCGAGGGTGACCGCGGAGTCGCCGTGCCAGCCGTCGAGTATCGCGCCGCAGTCGACCGAAATGAGGTCACCGTCGGCGAGCACCTGCGTCTTGGACGGGATGCCGTGGACGATCTGCTCGTTGACCGAGGCGCAGATGGACGCGGGGAAACCGTGGTAGCCCTTGAAGGACGGGACGGCACCGGCGTCGCGGATGGTCTGCTCGGCGATCTCGTCGAGCTCGGCGGTGCTGACACCGGGCTTCGCGGCCTCGGTGACCAGAGCGAGGGTGCGTGCGACGACCAGTCCCGCCGCGCGCATCGCCTCGAGTTCGCCGTGGGTCTTGACCTCGATCATGCGCCCACGACGGAAAAACTGCAGAACACGCAATCCTCCGAGATTCACTGGCGTTCGCGCAGAGCTTCCAGCACCCGCGACGAGATCTCGTCGACTTCGCCGACGCCGTCCACGGTGACCAGCTTGTCGGCGTAGTACTCCAGCAGGGGCGCCGTCTCCGACGCGTAGATCTGCTGACGGCGGCGGATGACGTCCTCGGTGTCGTCGCCGCGGCCACGCGAGAGCAGGCGCTCGACGACGACGTCCTCGGCGACATCCAGCTGGATGACCGCGTCGAGTGCGAGGTCGGCCTCGGACAGGATCTGCCCGAGCACCTCGGCTTGCTTGGTGTTGCGGGGGAAGCCGTCGAGCAGGAAGCCGGACTTGGCGTCCGGCTCCGCGAGCCGCTCCCTGACCATCTCGTTGGTGACGGTGTCCGGCACGAGCTCGCCGGAGTCCAGGTACCGCTTGGCCTCCTGGCCGAGCGGCGTCTGGTTGCCGACGTGCGCGCGGAACAGGTCGCCCGTGGAGATGTGCGGGATGCGAAGCTGCTCGGAGAGCGCCACCGCCTGAGTGCCTTTGCCCGCGCCTGGCGGGCCAACCAGAACCAGTCGGGTCACTTCAAGAACCCTTCGTAGTTCCGCTGCATGAGCTGGCTCTCGATCTGCTTAACAGTGTCGAGGCCGACGCCGACCATGATCAGCACGGCCGTGCCGCCGAACGGGAAGTTCTGGTTGTTCGACGGGCCGGTGATCGACAGGAAGAAGTTCGGGAGGATCGCGATGATGCCCAGGTACAGCGAGCCGGGCAGGGTGATCCGGCCGAGCACGAAGCTCAGGTACTCCGCCGTCGGGCGGCCAGGGCGGATACCCGGGATGAAGCCACCGAACTTCTTCATCTCCTCCGCACGCTCGTCCACGTTGAACGTGATCGTGATGTAGAAGTACGTGAAGAAGATGATCAGCGAGAAGTACAGGAGCACGTGGACCCAGCTGGACTGGTTGACCACGTAGTTCTTGAGGAAGACCTGCCACCCGGAGTTGCTGTTCGGGTCGCCGACGAGGCGGCTGATCAGGTCGGGCAGGTACAGCAGCGACGAGGCGAAGATGACCGGGATGACACCGGCCTGGTTCACCTTGATCGGCAGGTAGGTCGAGGTACCGCCGTACATGCGGCGGCCGATCATGCGCTTGGCGTACTGCACCGGGATCCGGCGCTGGCCCTGCTCGATGAAGATGACGCTCGCGATGATGACGAGGCCGAACACGCAGATCAGGGCGAAGACGACGCCACCGGAGGACTGCAGGATGTTCATGCCCTCTGACGGGATGCGCGCCGCGATGTTCAGGAAGATCAGCACGGACATGCCGTTGCCGACGCCGCGCTCGGTGATGAGCTCACCCAGCCACATCATGACGGCGGTGCCCGCGGTCATGGTGATGACGATGATCGCGAGGGTCCAGATGCTGTTGTCCGGGATGACCGGGTCCTTGCAGTCCTGGAACAGCGCACCGCGGTCGGCCAGCGCGACGACGCCGGTGGCCTGCAGGATCGCCAGCGCGACCGTCAGGTACCGGGTGTACTGCGTCAGCTTGGACTGGCCTGCCTGGCCTTCCTTCTTCAGCTCCTCGAACCGCGGGATGACCACGGTGAGCAGCTGGACGATGATGCTCGCGGTGATGTACGGCATGATGCCGGTCGAGAAGATCGACAACTGCAGCAGCGCGCCGCCGCTGAACAGGTTCAGCAGCGAGTAGACGCCCTGTTCCTGTACCGCGTTCTGGCATGCCTGCACGTTGGGATAGGAGACCCCGGGAGCCGGGGTGACCGCACCGATCCGGTAAATAGCCACGACCATCAGCGTGAACAGGATCTTCTTACGCAGATCCGGCGTCGCGAGAGCCGAGCGGAAGGCGCTGAGCACGCGGGGGACCTCCTCGGCGTCGTCGGCCATCGGACCGACGAACGGCTTAGCCGGCACTTGTCCGGCGGGAACACAACCTCACTGGCAGGCAAGCCAGGAACGCTTCGGGGCACACTCGTCCCGAAGCGTGTCGCCGACTCTAACAGCTTCACGGACCGTGCCCGCAATGTGTGCGCCTTTTACCTACTCAGGTAGGTCGCGGCGTATTTCAGGCCAGCCTTAAAACGGCATGTCGCCATGCCTGGTGTCGATCACCGGCACGTCCGGTTCGGCCGTCTGGACCTGCCGCTGTTCGCTCCCGGCGTAACTCGCCAGGCAGGCGGCGAACCCGAGCAGGAACGCACCGATCGCGAGCCAATAACCGAGCCCTGGCGCGCTGCCCGCCGAATTGAAGGCTTGTAGACCGAGAGTGAGCAGATGACCGCCGAGGAAGGCGGTGCCCGCGATCACCGGCCCCCTGGCATTCCTGAGGCCGCCGAGGAACAACAGCAGCGCGGCCACCACCAGCGAGATGCCGTTCAGCGAGCCCTGCCCCGGTCTCTTCGTCCCCGGTGCTTCCGGATCGACCACGTCGACCGACCAGCCGGTGGCGATCATGTCGAGCGAGGTGCGGCCGCTCAGGCTGACGTGGGTGACGAACTGCGGCAGGAAGGTGGCGAGCACGGCCACCACGGCGGCCGCCAAGGAGAACACGAGAACGAGCCTTTTCGTTGACATGCGGCCAGATCCTGCCATCCGGCCGTGGGCTATTCGGGCAGAGCGTGATGGATGACGACCTCGGGCTCCGACGGAGGTCGCGGCCGTCCGGACCGAGGTGCCAGCACCAGCGCGGCGGCGACCACCGCGCCGACGAACCCGATGACCATGAACCAGAACCCGAGCCCGGGGCTCGCCCCGTTGCCTGCCCCGCCGATCGAAGCCGACGCGGCCAGCGTGACGCCCTGCATGCTGACGGTCAGTACGGTCCCGGCCAGGAACGCGGCGGCGGCCAGCGCCAGCCCGCCGGCGAACCGGCCGGCCGCCGTGACGCGCGCCGACCAGAACGTGACGAGGCCGGCGGCCATCAGCAGAAACCCGGCGAGCGCGAGCGGGTACCCGTTCGGCGTCCCGGCCTTCGGCAGGCCTGACTCGATGTGTGCGCTGGTGACTTCCGTCGACCAGCCGGACATCGTCACCACGAAGGTGGCATCGCCGCCCATTCCGACCTGGGCGGTGAACAACGGCAGGAACGTGCCGACCGCGGTCAGCAGCGCGGCGGCCACGAGGAGGGCACCGGCGAAGACACTCCGCCGGTCCGCGAGCACCGGGCTGGTCTCCCCTACCGGCAAGGGCTCATTGCTTGTCATGGCGCCGATCCTGCCAGCCGGTTCCCCTGCGTGGTCACCGATTTCAACGTTGTGAACGGGGCGTTCGCAACGTGCAGCCGAGTCGCCTCCGCTCAGCGGCAGCGGAGCCGGAGACAGCGAAAGGCCCCGCACTCCGGAGAGTGCGGGGCCTTTCGAGTCGAGCTGAAGCTGCTTACAGCGCGGTGGCCGAGCCACCGGCGGCTTCGAGCTTCGCCTTGGCGGAGCCGGAGAAACCGTCGGCGGTGACGTCCAGCTTGACGCCGTTGACCTCACCGTTGCCGAGCACCTTGACGAGCTTGCCCTTGCGGACGAGACCGTTCGCCACGAGCTCCTCGGTGCCGATGGTGCCACCCTCGGGGAAGACCCTGGCGATGTCACCGACGTTCACCGGCTGGTACTCGGTGCGGAAGCGGTTCTTGAAGCCGCGAAGCTTCGGGAGCCGCATGTGGATGGGCATCTGCCCACCCTCGAAGCCGGCGGGCACGTTCTTCCGGGCCTTGGTGCCCTTGGTACCGCGACCAGCCGTCTTGCCCTTCGAGCCCTCACCACGGCCGACACGAGTCTTCTCGGTCTTGGCGCCCGGAGCCGGACGCAGGTGGTGGATCTTGATGGCCGTCATGACTTGACCTCCTCGACCTCCACCAGGTGGCGGACCGTGTGGATAAGGCCGCGAACCTGGGGGCTGTCTTCACGCACGACGCTCTGGCGGATCTTGCGCAGCCCGAGGGTGCGCAGCGACTCGCGGTGAGCGTGCTTCGTGCCGATCTTGCTCTTGACCTGGGTGACCTTGAGCTGTGCCATGTCAGACCCCCTGGCCTGCGCGCTGACGCAGCATCCGGGCCGGCGCGACGTCCTCGAGCGGGAGACCGCGGCGGGCCGCGACCTCTTCGGGACGCTGCAGGCCCTTGAGGGCTGCCACGGTGGCGTGCACGATGTTGATCGCGTTGTCGGAGCCGAGCGACTTCGACAGCACGTCGTGGACACCGGCGCACTCCAGGACCGCGCGGACCGGGCCACCGGCGATGACGCCGGTACCGGCGCTGGCCGGACGCAGGAGCACCACACCGGCGGCTTCCTCACCCTGGATGGGGTGCGGAATGGTGCCGGCGACGCGAGGAACGCGGAAGAAGTTCTTCTTCGCCTCCTCGACGCCCTTGGCGATGGCCGCGGGAACTTCCTTGGCCTTGCCGTAGCCGACGCCGACCTGGCCGTCGCCGTCACCGACGACAACGAGGGCGGTGAAGCTGAACCGGCGGCCACCCTTGACGACCTTGGCGACACGGTTGATCGCCACGACCTTCTCGAGGTGCGGGGTCTTCTCCTGGCCGGCCCCGCCACGGCCGCTGTCGCGACGATCCCGGCCGCCACCGCGGCGTTCATTGCGGTCGTTGCCGCCCTGCCCGCCGGGTCCGCCCTGTCCGCCGCCGAATTGCCGTGTACGTCCCGGCATCAGGCTTTCCTTCCGTTAACAAGCTGCTGCATCAGAATTCCAACCCCGCTTCGCGGGCGGCGTCGGCCAGCGCGGCGATCCGGCCGTGGTAGGCGTTGCCACCACGGTCGAACACCACGGAGGAGACGCCAGCGCTCTTGGCGCGAGCCGCGATCAGCTCGCCGACCTTGGCGGACTTGGCCTTCTTGTCGCCGTCCAGCGCGCGGACATCCGCCTCGAGGGTGGACGCCGACGCCAGGGTGTGACCGGTCAGGTCGTCGATCAGCTGAACCGCGATGTGCCGCGAGGACCGCTTGACCGACAGCCGCGGACGCTGGTCCGTGCCGCTGATCTTCTTGCGAAGACGGAAGTGCCGACGGGCCTTCGCCACGCGACGCCGGGTCGAGATGTCCTTGCCGACCGGCTTGCGCTTGGTAGTAGTCGTGTCGCTCATGATCACTTACCCGTCTTTCCGACCTTGCGGCGGATCTTTTCACCCTCGTAGCGCAGGCCCTTGCCCTTGTACGGGTCCGGGCGACGCAGCTTGCGGATGACCGCGGCGATCTGGCCGACCTTCTGCTTGTCGATGCCCGAGACCGAGAACCGGGTGGGGGTGTCCACCTTGAAGGTGATGCCCTCCGGAGCCTCGATCTTCACCGGGTGGCTGTAGCCCAGGGCGAACTCGAGGTCCGAGCCCTTGGCAGCGACACGGTAACCGACGCCGTGGATCTCAAGCTTCTTCTCGTAACCCTTGGTGACACCGACAACGAGGTTGTCGACCAGGGTGCGCGTAAGGCCGTGAAGGGCCTTACTGGTGCGCTCGTCGTTCGGACGCTTCACCAGCAGTGCGCCATCTTCGCCACGTTCGACGGTGATGGGCTCCGCTACGGTGTGCTCCAGGGTGCCCTTGGGCCCCTTGACCTGAATGTGCTGACCATCGATGGTCACCTCGACCCCGGAGGGGACGGCGACCGGCAGCTTTCCGATGCGTGACATGTCTGTGCCCCCTTCCTTACCAGACGTAGGCGAGGACTTCGCCGCCCACGCTGTTGCGCTTGGCCTGACGGTCGGTCTGAAGGCCGTTCGACGTCGAGATGATCGCGACGCCGAGGCCACCCAGAACGGACGGCAGTTCGGTCGATTTTGCGTAGACCCGCAGGCCGGGCTTGGACACGCGCCGGAGACCGGCGATGCTGCGCTCACGGTTGGGGCCGTACTTGAGCTCGACGATCAGGTTCTTGTGCTTCTCGCCCGGCTCGTCGCGGTAGCCCGCGATGTAACCCTCACGCTTGAGGATCTCCGCGATGTTCGCCTTGAGCTTGGAGTGGGGAAGCACGACCTCGTCGTGGTACGCCGAGTTCGCGTTACGCAGACGAGTCAAGAAGTCTGCGATGGGGTCGGTCATCGTCATGGTGACCTGTCAACCTTTCTCGCCTGGTTCCCCGCCCGCCGAAACGAGCGGGGCCTGTGGCGAATTGGGAGTTTAGAAAAAGCCTCTTACCAGCTGGACTTGCGAACGCCGGGGAGTTCGCCCGCGTGTGCCATCTCGCGAAGGCAGATACGGCAGAGCCCGAACTTGCGGAACACCGAGTGCGGCCTGCCGCAACGCTGGCAGCGGGTGTACGCACGGACGGCGAACTTCGGCTTCTTGGAGGCCTTGTGGACCAGTGCTTTCTTGGCCATCGGCTCAGTTCTCCTTGAACGGGAAGCCGAGCTTGCGAAGCAGCGCGCGGCCCTCGTCGTCGGTGTTGGCGGAGGTGACAACGGTGACGTCCATACCGCGCTGGCGGTCGATGGCGTCCGGGTTGATCTCGTGGAACATCGTCTGCTCGTTGAGACCGAAGGTGTAGTTGCCGTTGCCGTCGAACTGCTTGCCCGAGAGACCACGGAAGTCACGGATACGCGGCAGCGAGATGGTCAGCAGCCGGTCCAGGAACTCCCACATGCGGTCGCCGCGCAGCGTGACGCGGCAGCCGATCGGCTGGCCCTCACGCAGCTTGAACTGCGCGATGGACTTGCGGGCCTTGCGGACCTCGGGCTTCTGGCCCGTGATCGCGGTCAGGTCCTTGATCGCGCCGTCGATCAGCTTGCTGTCACGGGCGGCGTCACCGACACCCATGTTGACGACGACCTTGACCACGCCAGGGATCTGGTGGACGTTCTCGAACGAGAACTCCTCCTGAAGCTGGCCCTTGATCTCCTCGCGGTACCGCACCTTCAGGCGCGGCAGCGTCTTCTCTGCGGTGGTCATCAGATGTCCTTACCGTTCCTGCGCGAGATACGGACCTTCTTGCCGTCCTCGCCGATGCGGTAGCCCACCCGGGTCGGCTTGCCGTCAGAGTCGACGACCTGCACGTTCGACACGTGGATGGGGGCTTCCTGGGTGACGATGCCACCGGACTGCGCACCACGCTGGGTCTGGGTGATCCGGGTGTGCTTCTTGATCCGGTTCACGCCTTCGACGAGCACCCGGTCGCGCTCGGGGTAGGCCTGAATGACCTTGCCCTTGGCGCCCTTGTCCTTGCCGGCGATGACGACGACCGTGTCGCCCTTCTTCACCTTCATGCTCTACAACACCTCCGGCGCGAGCGAAATGATCTTCATGAACTTTCGGTCGCGCAGCTCGCGGCCCACCGGGCCGAAGATGCGGGTGCCGCGCGGCTCATTGTCGTTCTTGATGAGCACGGCGGCGTTCTCGTCGAAGCGGATGTAAGAACCGTCCGGACGACGACGCTCCTTGCGCGTGCGGACGATGACCGCCTTGACGACGTCGCCCTTCTTCACCCCGGCAGCCGGGATGGCGTCCTTCACGGTGGCGACGATGATGTCGCCGATACCCGCGTAGCGCCGCCCAGAGCCACCGAGAACGCGGATGCAGAGAATTTCCTTCGCACCCGTGTTATCGGCTACCCGAAGCCGCGACTCCTGCTGGATCACGTCTACTCCTGTATGTCGCGCTGGTTCTCGCCCCCGAGGGGGCGAGCCTTGCGGAACTAAGGGACTCTCGAAAGAGCCCTACTTACTTGGCCTTCTCCACGATCTGCACCAGACGCCAACGCTTGCTGGCCGACAGCGGACGGGTCTCCATCAGGGTGACCCGGTCGCCGACGCCGGCTTCGTTGTTCTCGTCGTGCACCTTGACCTTGCTGGTGCTGCGCAGAACCTTGGAGTAACGGCGGTGCTTCTTGCGGTCCTCGAGCTCGACCACGATCGTCTTGTTCATCTTGTCCGAGACGACGTAGCCCTCGCGGACCTTACGGTCGTTGCGGCCCGCGGCCTCGGTGTTGAGCTCTTCGCTCATGCCACACCTTCACTCTCGGCATCGGGGGAAACAGACAGGCCGAGTTCACGCTCACGCATGACGGTGTAGATCCGCGCGATGTCCGTGCGCACAGTGCGCAGGCGCCGGTTGTTGTCCAGCTGCCCGGTGGCCATCTGGAAGCGGAGGTTGAACAGCTCCTCCTTGTATTCCTTCAGACGCAGCACGAGCTCTTCAGCGGTGAGCTCACGAAGCTCTGACGCCACAGCGGCACCAGCCTTGCTAGCCATCAGAACTCACCACCTTCACGGGTCACGATTCGGCACTTCATGGGCAGTTTGTGGATCGCGCGGCGCAGTGCCTCGCGAGCCGTCTCCTCGTTCGGGAAGCTGATCTCGAACATGACGCGGCCCGGCTTGACGTTCGCGATCCACCACTCGGGGGAACCCTTACCGGAACCCATGCGGGTTTCCGCGGGCTTCTTGGTGAGGGGACGGTCCGGGTAGATCGTGGTCCACACCTTGCCGCCACGCTTGATGTGACGGGTCATGGCGATACGAGCGGACTCGATCTGGCGGTTGGTCACGTAGCTGTGCTCAAGCGCCTGGATGCCGTACTCGCCGAAGCTCACCTTGGTGCCGCCCTTGGCAGCGCCCGCGCGCTTCGGGGAGTGCTGCTTCCGGTGCTTGACCCTGCGTGGGATAAGCACGTCAGCCCTCCGTCTTTTCAGTCGACTCGGGAGCAGGGGCGGCGGCCGCGGGGGCCTGTGCTTCCTGCGCCGCGGCCCGGCCGGCCTCGGTCGAGGTGGGGGTGGTGCCCGACGCGCCGGAACGACGCGGGCGGGCGGGACGGTCACCGCGGTCACGGCGCGGGGCGCGCTCGGCGGCGGCGGCAGCGTCGCGCGCTTCCTTCGCCTTGAGCCCGCCGACGATCTCGCCCTTGTAGATCCACACCTTCACGCCGATGCGACCGAACGTCGTCTTGGCCTCGAAGAAGCCGTAGTCGATGTCGGCGCGCAGCGTGTGCAGCGGGACGCGGCCATCGCGGTAGTGCTCGGAGCGGGACATCTCGGCACCGCCGAGACGACCGCCGCACTGCACGCGGATGCCCTTGACCTGCGGCGAGCGCATGGAGGTCTGGAGCGCCTTACGCATCGCGCGGCGGAAGGCCACACGGTTCGAAAGCTGCTCCGCGACACCCTGTGCCACCAGCTGAGCGTCGGCCTCGGGGTTCTTGACCTCGAGGATGTTCAGCTGAACCTGCTTGGAGGTCAGCTTCTCCAGCGCGCCACGGATCCGGTCGGCCTCGGCGCCGCGGCGGCCGATGACGATGCCCGGACGGGCGGTGTGGATGTCGACGCGAACGCGGTCACGAGTGCGCTCGATCTCGACCTTGGAGATGCCGGCGCGCTCCATGCCCGTGGACAGCAGCTTCCGGATCTTGACGTCCTCGGCCACGTATTCCGCGTACTGCTTGTCGGCGTACCAGCGGGACTTCCAGTCCGTGGTGATACCCAGGCGGAAGCCGTGCGGGTTGATCTTCTGGCCCACTACCGGCCACCTGCCTTCTTCTTGCCCTGCTGTGCCTTCGGCGCTGCCTTGGGACGGGACTCCACCTCGACGGTGATGTGGCTCGTCCGCTTGCGGATCCGGTACGCGCGGCCCTGGGCCCGCGGGCGGATGCGCTTGAGGGTCGGGCCCTCGTCGGCGTACGCGTTCTTGACCCAGAGGGTGTCCGGGTCCAGCTGGAGGTTGTTCTCGGCGTTGGCCACAGCGCTCGCGAGCACCTTCGCGACCGGCTCGCTCGCCGCCTGGGGGGCGAAACGGAGCACGGCCAAGGCGTCGGCGGCGCTACGTCCCTTGATGAGCTCGATGACCCGGCGCACCTTGGTAGGCGAGTCCCGGACAAAGCGAGCCCGCGCGTAAGCCACAGGCAGAGCCTCGGCCACGTCGTTCTGGGCGTTCATCGCTAGTTCCTTGTTCTCTCGTGCCCGCTCAGCGGCGGCGCGACTTCCGGTCGTCCTTGATGTGACCCTTGAAGGTCCGAGTCGGGGCGAACTCGCCCAACTTGTGACCCACCATCGCCTCGGTGACGAACACCGGGACGTGCTTGCGGCCGTCGTGCACCGCGATCGTGTGACCCAGGAAATCCGGGATGATCGTGGAACGACGCGACCAGGTCTTGATGACGGTCTTCTTGCCCGACTCGTTGAGAACGTCCACCTTCTTGAGCAGGTGGTCGTCCACGAAGGGGCCCTTTTTCAGGCTACGTGGCATGTGCTTCTACCTCCCTGCTCAGCGCTTGTTCTTGCCGGTACGGCGACGGCGGACGATGAGAGCGTCCGAAGCCTTGCGGCGACGGGTGCGGCCCTCGGGCTTACCGTTCGGGTTGACCGGGTGGCGTCCACCGGAGGTCTTACCCTCACCACCACCATGCGGGTGGTCGACCGGGTTCATGACGACACCACGGACCGTGGGGCGCTTGCCGCGCCAGCGGTTACGGCCGGCCTTGCCCCAGTTGATGTTGGAGTGGTCGGAGTTGCCGACCTCGCCGATGGTGGCGCGGTTGCGCACGTCCACGTTGCGGATCTCGCCCGAGGGGAGACGCAGCTGGGCGTACGGACCGTCCTTGGCGACGAGCTGCACCTTCACACCGGCGGACCTGGCGATCTTCGCGCCGCCACCGGGGCGGAGCTCGATCGCGTGGATCACGGTACCGACGGGGATGTTGCGCAGCGGCAGGTTGTTGCCCGGCTTGATGTCGGCGCGGGGGCCGTTCTCGACGGTGTCGCCCTGCTTCAGCTTCTCCGGCGCGATGATGTAGCGCTTCTCGCCGTCGGCGTAGTGCAGGAGCGCGATACGAGCGGACCGGTTGGGGTCGTACTCGATGTGCGCGACCTTGGCGGGAACGCCGTCCTTGTCGTGCCTGCGGAAGTCGATCAGCCGGTACGCGCGCTTGTGGCCGCCACCCTTGTGCCGGGTGGTGATCTTGCCGGAGGCGTTACGGCCACCGGTCTTGCTCAGCGGACGCAGCAGCGACTTCTCCGGGGTCGACCGAGTGATCTCGGCGAAGTCGGAGACGCTGGAGCCACGGCGGCCCGGCGTTGTCGGCTTGTACTTACGGATACCCATGTCAGCTCAGTCCTTTACGCCGCGGGTCCGCCGAAGATCTCAATCGGCTTGCTCTCAGCCGAAAGAGTCACGACAGCGCGCTTGGTGTCCTTGCGCTTACCGAAACCGGTGCGGGTCCGCTTGCGCTTTCCGTTGCGGTTCAACGTGTTCACGCTGACGACCTTGACGCCGAACACCTTCTCGACCGCGATCTTGATCTGGGTCTTGTTGGCGTCGGGGCGCACGACGAACGTGTACTTGTGGTCCTCGAGCAGTCCGTAAGACTTCTCGGAGATCACCGGCGCGAGCAAGATGTCGTGGTAGTCAGGAATGGCGATCGCACTCACTGCTCGTCACTCCCTTCGAGCTCGCTCGACCGTGCGACGGCCTTCGCGCTCTTGCCCCGTACGGGACCGGCGACGAAGACGTCGAAAGCGGCCTTGGTGAACACCACGTCGTCATTGACCAGCACGTCGTACGTGTTGAGCTGGTCCGGCGTGATCAGGTGGAGGTCGTCCAGGTTCTGCGCGGAACGCCAGCTCAAGTCGTCGTCGCGGTGCAGGACCACGAGAACGCGCTTGGCCTGGGTCACCGCGGCGACCGCGGACTTCGCCAGCTTGGTGGACGGCTTCTCGCCGGTCACCAGCTCGGTGACGACGTGCAGCTGACCGTTGCGCACCCGGTCGGAGAGGGCGCCACGCAGGGCGGCGGCCTTCATCTTCTTCGGGGTCCGCTGGGTGTAGTCACGCGGCTGCGGGCCGTGGACGACGCCACCGCCGACGAACTGCGGCGCACGGGTCGAACCCTGGCGGGCGCGGCCGGTGCCCTTCTGGCGGTACGGCTTCTTGCCGCCACCGCGGACCTCGCCACGCGTCTTGGTGGAGTGCGTGCCCTGGCGGGCCGCGGCCAGCTGGCCGATGACCACCTGGTGCATGAGGGCCACGTTGGCCTGCACGTCGAAGATCTCGGCGGGCAGTTCCACGGAACCTTCCACGGCGCCGGCCGGGGTCTTCAGCTCAAGCGTGTTGCTCATTCGGAGACACCGCCCTTCACAGCGTTGCGGACGAACACGACGCCGCCCTTGGGGCCGGGGACGGCACCCTTGATGAGGAGCAGGCCGTCTTCGGCGCGCACGGCGTGCACGGTGAGGCCCTGCGTCGTGACCTTGTCCTGGCCCATGCGGCCGGCCATGCGAACGCCCTTGAAGACGCGGCCGGGGGTGGCGCAGCCACCGATGGAACCGGGACGGCGGTGCACGGCCTGCGCACCGTGGGAAGCGCCCTGGCCCTTGAAGCCGTGACGCTTCATGACACCGGCGTAGCCCTTGCCCTTGCTGGTGCCCGTCACGTCGACCTCGGCGCCAGCGGCGAACACCTCAGCGGTGATCTCCTGGCCGATCTCGTAGGTCTCCGCGTCGGTCGTGCGCAGCTCGGCGAGGTATCGCCGCGGCGTCACGCCGGCCTTGGTGAAGTGGCCCGTCTCGGGCTTGTTGACCTTGCGCGGGTCAACGGCGCCGAACGCCAGCTGGACGGCGGTGTAGCCGTCCGTTTCCTTGGTACGTACCTGAGTGACCACGTTGGGTCCGGCCTGTACGACGGTCACCGGGATGATCCGGTTGTTCTCGTCGAAGACCTGGGTCATGCCGAGCTTGGTGCCCAGGATGCCCTTCACTTGCCTGTCAGACATGATAAGTCTCTTATCTCCGCCGCTCGCCCAACGCTTACTGGATGTTGACGTCGACGCTCGCCGGGAGGTCGATGCGCATGAGCGCGTCAACCGTCTTCGGCGTGGGGTCGAGGATGTCGATCAGACGCTTGTGCGTGCGCATCTCGAAGTGCTCGCGCGAGTCCTTGTACTTGTGCGGCGAGCGGATCACGCAGTAAACGTTCTTCTCGGTGGGCAGCGGCACCGGCCCGACAACACGGGCGCCGGTGCGGGTGACCGTCTCAACGATCTTGCGCGCCGAGGTGTCGATCGCCTCGTGGTCGTAGGCCTTGAGCCGGATGCGGATCTTTTGTCCCGCCATGGTGGCTGCTCGTTCCTTGTCGTCTCGTGCCGTTAATCTCATCAAAATCCCCGTCGAAGAGGGGATTTCTGCAGTTCAACGGCCCTGTCCCCGGTCCACGCGGTCGGGCGTGTCGCGCCCGACGCACAGACGGATCCCGTGGGATCGTTGTCTTGCCTGGTCTTCCTCAACGTGAGGGGGCCGTCCATTGGGCTTGCGCCATAAACGTCCCTTGCCCGCAGACTCAAAGAGCCACGCGGACCAAGGCTCCTCGCGAAGGAGCGGCCGGAACCTGAAACAGGCTCGGCCGCTCTCTCGACGAGCAACCCGAATAGTGTCGCACATGTGATTTGACGGCCAAGAGCCGGGGTCGGTACTGGCCTTGCGCGCGGCGTTGTCGGTGGTCTATATGACAGCCGCGCGCCAATAAACGTAGCCCTTCCCCGGCTCCTGGCGTTAAATCACTTGATGATTTCGGTGACCTGACCCGCACCCACGGTGCGGCCACCCTCACGGATGGCGAAGCGCAGGTTCACGTCCATGGCGACCGGCTGGATCAGCACGACGGAGATGTCGGTGTTGTCACCCGGCATGACCATCTCGGTGCCCTCGGGAAGCGTCACAACACCGGTGACGTCCGTCGTGCGGAAGTAGAACTGCGGACGGTAGTTGTTGAAGAACGGCGTGTGACGGCCGCCTTCGTCCTTCGAGAGGATGTAAACGCCGGCCTTGAACTCGGTGTGCGGGGTGGTGGTACCCGGCTTCACCACGACCTGGCCGCGCTCGACGTCCTCGCGCTTGATACCACGGACCAGCAGACCGACGTTGTCGCCAGCCTCACCCTGGTCGAGCAGCTTGCGGAACATCTCGACACCGGTGACAGTCGTCTTCGTCGACTTCTCCTTGATGCCGACGATCTCGACCTCTTCGTTGACGTTGATGCGGCCACGCTCGATGCGGCCGGTCACCACGGTGCCACGACCGGTGATGGTGAACACGTCTTCGATCGGCATCAGGAACGGCTTGTCGAGCTCACGCACCGGGTCCGGCACGTTCTCGTCGACGGCTTCCATCAGCTCGAGGACCGTCTGGCCCCACTTCTCGTCGCCCTCAAGAGCCTTGAGGCCGGAGACCTTGACGACCGGAGCGTCGTCACCAGGGAAGTCCTGGGAGGACAGCAGCTCGCGGACCTCGAGCTCGACGAGCTCCAGGATCTCGTCGTCGTCCACCATGTCGGCCTTGTTCAGGGCGACAACGATGTAGGGCACGCCGACCTGCTTCGCGAGCAGCACGTGCTCGCGGGTCTGCGGCATCGGGCCGTCGGTGGCGGCCACGACCAGGATCGCACCGTCCATCTGGGCGGCACCGGTGATCATGTTCTTGATGTAGTCAGCGTGACCGGGGGCGTCCACGTGGGCGTAGTGACGCTTCTCGGTCTGGTACTCGACGTGCGAGATGTTGATCGTGATGCCGCGCTGCTTCTCTTCCGGCGCGTTGTCGATCTGGTCGAACGCCGAAGCGGTGTTCAGCTCGGGGTACTTGTCGTGCAGAACCTTGGTGATCGCCGCGGTCAGAGTGGTCTTACCGTGGTCGACGTGACCAATGGTCCCGATGTTGACGTGCGGCTTGGTCCGCTCGAATTTCGCCTTCGCCACTGGAATGTCCTCCTGGACTGTTTTGCTTAATTCACCGTCCAACGTGGCTGTCGGACGGAGACTGTTGTCTATCTGGTGCTGCGGACGTTCAGGAGTAGTACCTCAATGCCCGCGCGCGGCCGGGAATTATTCCCCAGTCGCCTTCGCGATGATTTCCTTCGCGACGTTCGCGGGAACCTCGGCGTAGGAGTCGAACACCATGGAGTAGTTCGCACGACCCTGGGTACGGGACCGCAGGTCGCCTACGTAACCGAACATCTCCGACAGCGGGACCAGTGCCTTGACGACACGGGTGCCCGCGCGCTCCTCCATGGCCTGGATCTGGCCACGGCGGGAGTTGAGGTCGCCGATCACGTCGCCCATGTAGTCCTCGGGCGTGGTGACCTCGACCGCCATGAGCGGCTCCAGGATGACGGGGCCCGCCTTCTTGGCGGCTTCCTTCATCGCCATGGAGCCGGCGACCTTGAAGGCCATTTCCGAGGAGTCGACCTCGTGGTAGGCACCGTCGAGCAGGGTGAACTTCAGCCCCACCAGCGGGTAGCCGGCCAGCACGCCGTACTGCATGGCGTCCTGGGCGCCCGCGTCGACCGACGGGATGTACTCACGCGGAACGCGGCCACCGGTGACCTTGTTCTCGAACTCGTACAGCGCGCCATCGGTGGTCTCGAGCGGCTCGAGCTTGACGATGACCTTCGCGAACTGACCCGAACCACCGGTCTGCTTCTTGTGCACGTAGTCGAGCTTCTCGACCGTCTTGCGCACCGTCTCGCGGTAGGCGACCTGCGGCTTACCGATGTTCGCCTCGACCTTGTAGTCGGACTTCATCCGGTTCACCAGCACCTCGAGGTGCAGCTCACCCATGCCGGCGATGATCGTCTGGCCGGTCTCCTCGTCCAGGTTGACCTGGAACGTGGGGTCCTCTTCGGCCAGCTTCTGGATCGCCAGGGAGAGCTTCTCCTGGTCGGCCTTGGTCTTCGGCTCGATCGCGACGCGGATGACCGGCGCCGGGAACGTCATCGACTCGAGGACGATCGGGTTCTGCGGGTCGGCCAAGGTGTCACCGGTCGTGGTGTCCTTGAGGCCCTGCACGGCGTAGATGTGCCCTGCCTGGCCCTCTTCGACCGGGTTCTCCTTGTTGGAGTGCATCTGGAACAGGCCGCCGATGCGCTCCTTGCGCTCCTTGGTCGCGTTGACGACCTGGGAGCCCTTGGCGATCTTGCCCGAGTAGACCCGGATGTAGGTCAGCTTGCCGAAGAACGGGTGCGCGGCGATCTTGAACGCCAGAGCCGCGAACGGCTCTTCGGTGTTCGGCTTGCGCAGCGCGGTGTCACCGTTGGGGAGGATGCCCTCCACCGCGGGGACGTCGAGCGGCGTCGGCAGGTAGTCGATGACCGCGTCGAGCATGGGCTGGACGCCCTTGTTCTTGAACGCGGAACCGGTGAGGACCGGGTAGGCCTCGCGGGCGATGGTGAGCTTGCGGATGCCGGCCTTGATCTCGGCCTCCGTCAGCTCCTCGCCACCGAGGAACTTCTCCATCAGGTCGTCGTCGGTCTCGGCGATGGCCTCGACCAGCTTCTCCCGGTACTCGGCAGCCAGCTCGGCGAGATCCGCGGGGATCTCCTCGACGCTGTAGTCCTCGCCCTTCTGGACCTCGCCACGCCAGGTCAGCGCCTTCATGCGGACCAGGTCGACGACGCCTTCGAAGGCGTTCTCGGAGCCGATGGGCAGCTGGATGACCAGCGGCTTGGCGCCGAGACGCTCGACGATGGTCTTCACGGTGTAGTAGAAGTCCGCACCGAGCTTGTCCATCTTGTTGACGAAGCAGATACGAGGAACCTCGTACTTGTCGGCCTGACGCCAGACCTGCTCCGACTGCGGCTCGACGCCTTCCTTGCCGTCGAAGACGGCGACGGCGCCATCGAGCACCCGCAGGGACCGCTCCACCTCGACGGTGAAGTCGACGTGCCCGGGGGTGTCGATGATGTTGATCTGGTGGTCGTTCCAGAAGGTGGTGGTGGCAGCCGAGGTGATGGTGATACCCCGCTTCTGCTCCTCCTCCATCCAGTCCATCGTCGCGGCGCCGTCGTGGACTTCGCCGATCTTGTAGTTGACCCCGGTGTAGAACAGGATCCGCTCAGTGGTTGTGGTCTTACCGGCGTCGATGTGCGCCATGATGCCGATGTTGCGGACCTTGTTCAGGTCGGTCAGCACGTCACGTGCCACGAGAGTGTTCCCCTGTTCTCAAACTTGGGGCCCGGCGAATTCCCGGGCGGTTGTTACCAGCGGTAGTGCGCGAAGGCCTTGTTGGACTCGGCCATCTTGTGCGTGTCCTCGCGGCGCTTGACGCTGGCCCCGAGGCCGTTGCTCGCATCGAGCAGCTCGTTCTGCAGACGCTCGATCATGGTCTTCTCGCGGCGAGCCTGCGAGAAGGAGACCAGCCAGCGCAGCGCAAGGGTGGTCGAGCGGCCTGGCTTGACCTCGATCGGCACCTGGTAGGTGGCGCCACCGACACGGCGGCTCTTCACCTCGATGGTGGGCTTCACGTTGTCGAGAGCGCGCTTCAGCGTGACGACCGGGTCGGTGCCGGTCTTCTCGCGAGCGCCTTCGAGAGCGCCGTAAACGATGCGCTCTGCCAGGGACCGCTTGCCGTCCTTCAGCACCTTGTTCACCAGCTGGGTGACCAGCGGCGAGGCGTAGACGGGGTCAGAGATCAGCGGCCGCTTCGGGGCCGGACCCTTGCGGGGCATTAGCTCTTCTCCTTCTTCGCGCCGTACCGGCTGCGCGCCTGCTTACGGTTCTTAACACCCTGGGTGTCGAGAGAACCGCGGATGATCTTGTAACGGACACCCGGAAGGTCCTTCACACGACCACCACGCACGAGCACCATCGAGTGCTCCTGCAGGTTGTGTCCCTCACCGGGGATGTAGGCGGTGACCTCGATGCCGCTGGTCAGCTTCACACGAGCGACCTTGCGAAGCGCCGAGTTCGGCTTCTTGGGGGTCGTGGTGTACACGCGAGTGCACACGCCACGCCGCTGCGGGCTCCCCTTGAGGGCCGCGGTCTTCTGCTTGGCAGCCTTGTCCTGGCGGCCCTTACGGACCAGCTGCTGGATCGTGGGCAATGGACCAGCTTTCTGTTCGCGATCTTGCTTTGTTCGTAGTCTCACCGGCCCCCGCGGTCGGGCGTGTCGGCCCGCGTCACGGTCTGGCGACCGGTAACTTCCCGAAGGGATTTTCCGTCGAACCCCGCTTCGCCGAGGGCGTTCGACGGGATGCGTTCAGCAGCCTGCCGATGCCGATAGGCACGCAGAGCGGCCCGACACCTGCCGGGCACGGTCTCCAAAGATACCCGCCATGGTTCGGCACTCCCCATCGGGGGTGGTTTCCACCATCTCGGCAGGCCCAGCCCACCTTGCCCCGAACGACATGAACGCCACTTCCTCAACGCTGAACGTTGCGAAAGTGGCGTTCACGAGCCTGTGACGGACTCAGTCTTCGTCGGGCTTGGCGTGGTCGGCGCGGCCCGGGTGGGGGTCGCGGGACAGGTCGATCAACGGATGCCTGGGGGCCCCGTCCGGCGCGGCGTGTGAGCCGCGCTTCTCCTCGGCCTGGCCTTCGCCCTGCCGTTCTTCGGCGCTACTCATAACGCCCTCCCTCGCCTCTCGCGATTCCCCTTGCGCCGGATCACGCTACCTACTCGGAACCGCGATGGACACCGTCACCCTGTGCGAGAACACTCACGGTATCTCCGCGAACCGGTCGTTCACCCGGGTAAGTGACTGTTGGCCAAGAACCCACGGTCGCATGTGGACCCGGCGATCACCGAAAACGGCTGGACAGTGCGGAGACGATGGCCGGTATGACCACGTGGACGATCGCCCCGGCCCCGATCGACGACATCGACGTGACGCTGGTCATGCGCGACTACATGGTCGAGATAGCCGGCCGCTATTACGGCAGGCCGGTCACGGACGACGAGCTTCAGGCCGCGCTGGCCGTGGCGCCGCTGACCGGACTCGAACCCCCGACCGGCGTGTTCCTGCTGGCCAGGAGCAACGGCAAGATCGCGGGCTGCGTGGGCGTCCGCATCGTCAGGTCAGGACTGGCCGAGCTGACCAAGATGTTCGTCCAGCCCCACTCGCGCCGCGAGGGCGGCGGCTCCCAGCTACTGGCGGCCGCCGAAGACGCCGCCCGTGCGCTCGGCGCGACCTCGATCCGCCTGGACACCCGCTCGGACCTCACCGAAGCCCGCGCGATGTACGCCCGCCACGGCTACATCGAAGGCCCGCCACACAACGCCGACCAGTACGCCCAGCACTGGTTCCGGAAATCCCTCACCTGAGCTACCCCGGTCGTGAGCGTTGCCGACCCTCCGGGCCCGCTCCGGCATTGAGCGCACAAACGCCACTTATGCAACGCTCAGCGACACATAAGCCCCGTTCGTTCCGTCCAACTAGCGCGAAGAGTCACGCAAAAGCGACAAGGCTGGACAAAAGTTCGCGACTTGAGTCCTCTGTGGACGCCCGCTGGCCATGGTTGGGCGAGTTGATCTTCGCGAGGCCGACTTTGCGTGGCCCCTGAAGTTCGGGTTGGTGAAGGGAGCCTTCACCCAGCTATGCGTGGTGAACCAGGCCCTCATCCGGCGGCGCCCGGGCGGTACGCCACTTTTGCCCTTCCGCTCAACAACCCGGTCATACCGCTCACGACGCCAGCTTGCCCGCGCACGAGGCGACCTCGCCCTTGTGCCGCAACACGACCGCGCCGTTGACCGACACGCTGCACTCGACCTCCCCGCTCCCCTGCCCCATCACCTGGACGCTGGGCGCGACCCCGGAGTCGTCCCAGTTCAGTTCCTTGCGCCAGGGCAGCGCGACGCCCAGTTCCTGATGCACCAGGCCGCGGCCGTTCTCGTCGTAGACGACGGTCGCCGTGCCCGTTCCCCCGAGCTCGTACACGACGACGTACTTTCCCTTGCCCTACTTGGGTTTCGGCGCCGACGACTGCACCTGCTCCTCGACCACCTGGGGTGCGGGAGCGGCACTCGGCTCACCGACCACCTGGACGGCGGCGGGCTGCGGCGGCGCCTCGTCCCTTCCGGTCAGCAACAGGAAACCGCCGACGAGCAAACCCAGTACGACCATACCGACACCCAGCCTGACGAACACCATCCTCGAATTATTCGACGAGCACGACATTTCCGAAAGACCATTCCCAGGCATTGGAATCACCCAGTCGGTACTTGTCTTTTCTGTCATGCTCTTTTCGATAGGTTTTTCCGCTTGTGAAGAAAGGGCCGATTCATGAAGAAGACACTCGCCCGTTCGGCAGCCGCATTCGCGCTCGCCGGAGTCGCGGTGCTCGGCGCGGGCGCGCCCGCGTTCGCCGACGGGCCTGCCGTCGTCGACGAGCCGGACACCAGCCAGCTCAACAACATCTGGACGTTCGCGCCGCTCGGCGTCCCGGTGCTCGGCCTGGTCCAGGCGCTGCAGAACGTCCCCGGACGGCTGCTTCCGTCCTAAGGCACACGAAAACCGCTCTCGCACCGGCCCGTGCGAGAGCGGTTTTTTGTTTCCTGCTAAGAGATCGGCGTGATGATCCCGAAGATCGGCTTGAGCAGGTCGGTCGGCAGCCCCGCGGCGGGGCCGAGCAGCGCGCCGACGTCGACACCAGGCAGCAGCCAGATCGACGGCGCGTCCTGCGCGGTCACCTCGGCGGCGCCGGCGACGCCGACGGCGAGGCCGGAAAGTCCGGCCGCGATGGCGAGCGGAAGCAGCACTCGTGCCGCGATTCGCTTCATTTTCTTTCTCCTTATCGTGGGGTTAGCGGAGGACGTTGCTGACCGGCACAATGGTTCCGTTCGGCACCCATTGACCGGCGTAGTCGCGATTCATCACCATTCCGGGAGCATGCGGCTCATTCGGATACATGGGCATCGCGTTGACCTGCGCGGCGGCGAACATCTGCACTTCGCCTTTCGCAGGCTGATTCTGGTCGCCGAGCCAGTTGTGGAATCCGGCGAGTGTCGGGCTTTCCCCGCCGAACGTGTTGTGCACGGCGACGGCGTAGGTCACCGCCAGCTGCTCGCGGGGATCGAAGCGAAGCGGCAGCGACGAGCTCGCCACCGAGTTCACGATCGGCCCGTTGAACAGCCACGGCGCGAGATAGAGGCCGTACTGGTGGGTGGGCTTGAGCCGCTGGGACTCGGCTGCCCGAGTCATCGCGACGTAGCCGTCCGCCCAGCCGGCGGTGACCAGGAGTGCGGTGTTCGGGCCCGCGTCGGCCTGCACCGGGAGGCCGGACTTGGCCGCGGTGTCCCGCACGACCTTGGCCGCGGCGATCCCGCGCGGCGACTTGTCCTCCACCAGCGTGATCCCGGACGGCTTGCGGCCCGCCAGGAAGTTGACCAGTTTGACGAGCGCGTCGCTGTCGTCGGCGGACAGCGCGTCGGCCGGGCAGCTCTCGAGCACATCACCGCGGTTCGCGATGAGCCCGCCGACCGCGGCGCCGGCGCACTCGGGCGCGTCGGCGTCACTGATCACCGGCCCGGCGTCCTGACCGGCGTCGACCTCGACCGTCGTCTCGCGATCGCCCTTGCGGATGACCAGGTCGGAGCGGCCTTGCGGCAGGTCGACGTCGGCCCAGATCCCCTCGGCGCCGGGGCGCGGGAAGGCCTTGCTGATCAGCCCACCCTCGACGCCGACGGACACGTCGTCGCCGGCGCTCGCCGGAAGGTGCACGACGTTCCGGCCCGGCCGTTGCGGGCTGACCAGCACCGGCGAGCCCTCGGCGTGCGCCAGCAGCGGGACGCCGGGGATCGGGAGCGGCGCAGGCCGCGGGACCGCGGCGAGCGCGCTCCACGCGACGAACCCGAGAGCGACACCCGCGACGCCGTAGCGGTAGACCCGGCTTTCGCCTTGCTTGAGCAGGAATCCGGCCAGCGTGGTGACCGCGATCGGCAGCACGACGATCACGATGAGCGCCACGCCGAAGAGCGTTTCGTAGAGCCTGCGGTCGAGCCCGATGCCCGACAGCGCGAGCTGGACGATGCCCGCGAGCACGAGCAGCCCGCCGATGGTCAGCGAAAGCGGACCGCGGCGGAAGCCGGTGGTGCGCCATTCGGCCCCGGAGAGCAGGGTGACGCCGAACCAGATCGCCGCGCCCGCGACGTACACGGTGTCGACGGCGAAGTCGATGCCCGACCCACCGAGCGAGGTCTCGAGCACGACCAGGACGATGAGCGCGACGGAAGCCCAGCGTCCGGCCGACGGCCGGCGCAGCAGCACCGGCACCGCCAGCGCGAGCACGACGTGCACCGCGAGCGCGAACACGTTCACGTCGACCGTGAGCGCGGAGACCACGGCCAGCACGGCGGACAGCCCGCCGAGCGCGCCGACGGTGATCCAGACCTTGCGGCTCAGCTCCCCGACCAGCGGCCGCAGCAGCCCGGTACCCGCGAGGAAAGCGGTCGCCAGCAACAAGGTCAGCCGCAGCACCAGCGCCGTGACGTCCACAGTGGACGAACCGGTCGCCACCACATCATGGTGATCCATGGGGAGCCTTTCCCTTGGGGTCGTGAGTGGTATGGCCGGTTCTAACCGGCCATACCACTCACGAGTCCTTACTTGAGGTCCGCGTCCGCCACGACGAAGAGTTCGCTGTGCGGCTTGGCGTTGCCGAAGTCCCCATGCGGCCAGGACTTGCGGTTGAAGTTGATCCCGACCTGGCCGGTGAACTCGTCACGGAAGTTCTGGTCGACCGAGATCTTCCCGTCCTCGCCCAGGTTCAGCAGGTTGACCTTGTGGTCACCGTCCAAACCGGACCGTGCGACGAAGTAGTTCGACACCGCGAGGTGCTGCGGTTTGTCGGTCTCGTGGTAGAAACCGTCCTCGCCGAGCACGAAGTTGTCGTACGCGCCCCAGTGCGGGCCCGCACCCGGCGTGCCGGGGTTGATCGGCGCCGCGCCGACGACGAACGGGAGGTCGTCCCCGCCGCCCTGCTGCGCCTTCTCCTTGGTGTCGATCCGGCCCTTGAAGTTCGTGCCCGCCGCCACGAGCTTCTGGATGTCCAGCACGTAGACGCCACCGGTGGTGCCGGGGTCGTCAGGGCCGAGCGCGCCCTTCTGGCGGCCCTGGATGGCCCGGTAGAGGTACTTGTCGTCGGGGCTGGTCTGGATCCAGCCACCGTTGGAGCTGCCGCCGTTGGAGTCGTTGTTCGGGTAGATCGCCTTGTTCGCGGCGCCGTCGTCGAACACCTCGGTCCAGTGCGGCTCGGCCGCGGTGATGTCCGGCGTGTAGAACACCGCGCCACCCTGCATGGTCTGGGCGAACGCGCCCTTGTGACCAGGCAGGTTGGTCACCGTGGTCTCCATGACCGCACGGCTCTCGGCGTGCAGCGGGTCGGCCGGGTCGGCACGCGGGCCGTCCGGCAGGTACGAGACCGCCTTGAGCTTCGGGTGGTTGCGGTCGGAGATGTCCCAGGTCCGCACGGTCGGGCGGCGCAGGTACGGCGACGGCTGCTTGACCGGGTCGAGGATGATGTTCCTCGGCTCGGCGTAGTCGCTGGTCACCAGCGTGTTCAGGTCCTCACGGGCCTGGATGCCGTGCGGGTTGGCGCAGGTCGCGTTGCCCAGCTGCGGGAGGTTGTCGCACAGCTTCTTGTTGTCGCCCTGCGGGGTCGCCGCCGGTGACTGCGAGAGCACGTTCGCGTTCTGGTCGAAGTGCACGACCTCGCCGGGGCTGCCCGCGAACCCGTTGCCGAGCACGAGCTGCCCGTTCTCGTAGATGTACGGGCCGGGCACGACCGGACCGCCCATGTACGTGCCGTACGCGGTGCCGTCCTTGAGCACCCAGTAGGCGTCGGGGACCGAACCGCCGAGCGTCGCGGTCGGCAGGCTGACGCCCTTGAGCCGCAGCTGCGGCAGCGCGGAGACGTCGAAGGCGTAGGTCGCCGCGGCGAACAGCGCGCCGGCGTAGATCGTGTCGCCCTTGTGCCACACGTACTGCATGTGGTGCGGCTCGTTCTCGACGAGCGGGCCGACCGTGGCGGTGTTGACGACCTTGCCGTATGTCGGCGAGCCCTGCGTCGCGTCGATGACTGCCAGGAAATCGGGGCCTGGCAAGGCATTCTTGAGCTTGTTGAGTCCGCCGCCGAGCGAACCGGGCAGGCTCTTGATGTCCTTGACGAGTGTGTCGGCGATGTTCTCGTCGCCAGCCCAGACCAGCAGCCACTTCTTCTTGGTGCCACCCGCCGCCGAAGTCGTCGCCGCGGCGACATCCTTCTTGACCAGGTGGTTCTGCACCCAGTACTGCTTGCCGTCTGACGCCGTCTTTGCGTCGGTCAGCACCTGGACATCGGCGTAGGCACTCGTATTCGAGCCCGTGTAAGTGACAGCGCTGACGGCGAGTGCCGCCGCCATGGCGCCTATCGCCACTTTTCGCCACTTGGGCGAGCTGGATAGCATTAGTACTCCCTGTTTTTTCTTTCGAAAGGCGCCAGGAATAGGCACACCTCTCCCCCGTTTCGGGCGCGGAGGAAAGCGCGAGGTGCCACGGGAAACCGGTGGCACGTAAAGGAAAACCGTCGACCAATGCGGCGAGGGCTATAAGTAGAGAGGAATCAGAAAGTCATACAGAGCGCGCTGGCCTGGTGGCACAGATCGACGTGGCGACGCCAGACCAGGGAGGCGAAAGCGGACATGTGCGAAATACTCGTGTGGTCGGATGAAAGTGTCAATCTTGTGATCAAAGAATGAGACGCCACCCAGTGCGGTGACTTTCCCACCCATCGGACGCGTTTGCGCCGATTCGCTACGCCGAACGGGTTAATACTTCCCAGTATGTGCGATCCGCTTGGGCCAGGACGTTACGTCGAGTCAACCAGGAGACGTTAGGCCACCCTAGGCGTTATGCTTTCGTAATGAGAATTGGGGAACTGGGCCGCCGGATCGGCGCTTTGGCACTGGCCTTGGGATTCGGCTTGACAGCCGCGCCGGCATCCGCTTCACCGCTGCCCGCCGGATTCGTCCACCTGCGCGACATAGATCCGACGATCATCCAGGAGATGCGCTACGCGGGTCAGCACAACTTCGTCGGCCGCCGTGTCGACGGCTACCTCCGCCCGACCTGCATCCTGACCCGCCCCGCGGCGCTCGCGCTGCACGAGGCGCAGCAGCGCGTGCTGCGCCAGGGTTACACCTTGAAGGTCTACGACTGCTACCGGCCGCAGCGCGCGGTCGACCACTTCGTCCGCTGGGCCAAGGACCTGGCCGACGAGAAGATGAAGCCCGAGTTCTACCCCCGCGTCGAGAAGTCCCGTCTCTTCGAAGACGGCTACATCGCCGAGAAGTCGGGCCATTCACGCGGCAGCACCCTCGATCTCACCCTGGTCAAGCTGCCGCCGCGCTGGCAACGACCGTTCATCCCCGGCGAGCCGCTGCGGTCCTGCTTCGCCGACAACCGCTTCCCCGACAACATGGTCGACATGGGCACGGGCTACGACTGCTTCGACACGCTCGCGCACACGGACGACCCGCGTATCACCGGCCCGGCCAGGGTCAACCGCGACACCTTGCGCTCGGCCATGGTCGGCTTCAAGAACCTGCCAGAGGAGTGGTGGCACTTCACCCTCGTCGGCGAGCCTTACCCGAGCACCTTCTTCGACTTCCCCGTCCGCTGAGGGTCGTCGTGAGCGTTGCGTGAACCGCCCCGGGTTTGATGGAGGCTCCATCGTGTGAGTGAGGATGGAGTTATGGCCCGGTCTTCGAGGCACCCGCGTGAGGTGCGTGAGCGC
>NZ_JBHWEB010000043.1:0-76063 GCF_042734395.1 Amycolatopsis sp. NPDC059657
CGCAAAAACGGCATCAACACACTCACCGCACTCCGCGACGCCCTCACCGGAAACCCCTGGCTACCAACACACCCAGCAACCACCTGACTAGTTACGCGGGCGGTTCTAACCGCCCGCAACGCTCACGACCCCGGCTTTGGCTTTGGGGGGAGCCTTCATCCACGCGAACCGTGTGAAGGCTCCCTTCACTACCTCCGAGGCCTGGTAGTCGTCTGACCTGCGCATTCACGGCTACTGGGCTTCTGCGGTACGCAGGGGGTACACAACAGCGGAGAACACGTCATCCATGACTGCGCGGGCGCGTTCGCGGGCTTGCTCGAACAGGTGGCCGTAGGTGTCGGACGTGGTCTTGATCGAGGCGTGCCCCATGTGGTCGCGGACCTGTTCCATGGATGCTCCCCGGTGGTTCGGGCTTCCTTCGATCAGCCGGGACGCGAAGTAGTGGCGGAAGTTGTGCATCCCGTTCGCGGCCCCCTTGGTCACTCCGACGGACTCAATCGCGGGGTGCCAGACGTCTTCGTTCCAGGCGCCACGTTCGATCAGGTCGCCCTTGGCGTTGGTGAACACGATGCGCCACGTCTTGCCCGGACAGCATGTACAAGTCACGGCCAAGGTCCCGTAGGTGTCGACGTGTTCGGTGATGGCTCGCGCCGTGACGTCGGGGAACGGAACAGTGCGGGTCTTGCCACCCTTAGGCGGGGTCAGGGTGAGCTTGCCGTTGATGCGCTTGACCTGGTGTCGAATGGTGATCTCTTTCCGGAATCGGTTCACGTCTTCGAGCGCGACGGCGAAGGCTTCACCCTGCCGATGCCCGCAGGTCGCCGAGACGAGCCCGATGGGCCGATCCCGCTCAGGCATCGCGGGAATCACGGTGTTGACCTGGTCGTGCTCCCAGATGTCCCGCACGCGCTTGTCCCGCCGGGGCACGTCGACTTCCCACCCGTCAAAGGGGTGGACGGCGATCAGCTTGGACGTGCCGGTGACGGCCGCGCGCAGGAACGACCCAAAGTGGACGTAGACAAGCTCAAGAGTGCTCGTCGAGTACGTCTCGCCGTTGGGCTTGGTCTTTTCGCACATGTCGGCCCACCACTCGGCAACCTTGGCCGTGGTGATGTCGCACATCCGCAGGTGGCCGAAGGTCGGCAGGATGTGGTGCTTGAAGCGGGACGCGACGGCCCGGCGCGAGGCAGGGTCGGGATAGCGCTCTTTCAGCCACTTGGGGAACACCGCCGAGACCAGGACGTACCCGGCCTTGTGGTCGAACGGCTTCAAGCCCTTGAGTAACTCGGCGTTGACCTTGATGTCATGAGCCTGCGCATCGGTCTTTTTGTAGAACGACAGAGTGCGCGCCCCCTTGTTGCGCACCCGCCACCGCTTGCCCCGCCCGTAGTCCTTGGTCCGCTTGCGGGTCCCCTTGTGATGCCATCTGTCTTCAACGCTCACGCCTGCCTCTTTCTTGATCGTTAGTGCGGCATATTTGCCGCATGAACTGTAGCGCACTTGCCCGCTCGCCTGGGTGGGCTAAGTTGTCGCCGTGCCGTCTGAGACCAGCGCGTCCGTTCAGGCCCGACGCCTGGCGTTCGGGCAACGGCTTCGTGAGGTGCGTGAAGAGCTGGGGATGAAGCAAAGTGACGTCGCCGCAGCAGCGGGGATAGACCGCACCACCTACGGTCGCATTGAAGCCGGAAAACACGCCGTGTCGATTGACAACGTCTTCAAGGTCGCGGACGCGCTCCGCGTGGACGTCGCGTACCTCTTCACCGGCTTGCGGGACCACTAACCGTTCGGCTGGACGGCGCGCTTCTCAAGCCATTTGTCTACATCGGACCGTCGGTAGCGAACGTACTTGCCGACGCGGTGGTACTTCGGTCCTTCGCCTGTGGTGTTCCAGGCGTACACGGTTTTCGTGGATACGCGGCAGAAGTCGGCGAGATCCTCCGCAGTGAGAAGAGCGTCCATGCGCCTCCCCCTCTTCGGGAAGGTCATCCGCCGGACTTCGGCGGTGCTCACTTCCCGTCCTTACCTGTTCAGTGGCCGCAGGAGGACATGACGCGAAGGTATGCACGTCTAGAGGCTCTTCAGACCACGCGGACAGGTAGCCGTCTTCGGCGCGGTCCAGATGACGAAGCTGACGGAATGACGCTTGTTCTGCCTTCTCTATAAGCTTCTTTCTTCTAAGGGGTTTACAGAAAGCGCGTTGTTTCGTCATCTCCGTCAGGCCGCCAAGGTTTCTTGTGTGACGTGAGCCACTCGAAGACGTTTTCCCTGGTCGGCATGTCCTCCTACAGCCACTGAACTATGTAGAGACCAAAAAGGCCCCGGAGGTGTTCATGCTGCGACGTGCGTGCATGACATGCCCCGGGGTAGCTGTCCCGGGTGGTGCCCACTGCGAACGCTGCGGGGGTGGCCATCGCAAGGCCGCTGGTGACCGCGTCCGGCAGGCAGTACGACGAGCGATCAACCGCACAGGCGGGGCAAGGTGCCAAGCCTGCGGCCATACGTTCCCCTCTCGGGCCGTGCAGGTTGATCACATCCGACCACTGCGTGACGGCGGGCGCGACGAGCCCGGCAACGTGCAGGTGCTGTGCACCGCGTGCCACCAGGCGAAGACCGAGGACGAAAACGTACGGCGAATATTTCGTAGAGGGGCCTAGCCCGGTCGCCGTCTGAACAGACTGGTCCATTTCAACGTACGAATTAGCGACAGGGCGTGCTTGCGACCTCGGTCGTCTTGCTTCAGGGACCAGAGCGTGACCCCCGCAATCACGATGGTGCGTATGAGAGCGACGGCGGCACCGACCACAGCACCGCCAACGCCTAGGTGCTCCAGGGCGACCACAGGACCTCCAATAGACCGCGTCAAAGTGGTCGCCTGACAATGGAAGACACCGAGCGCTGCCTAGCGGGGACGTGCAGAAGCTTCACACGATCGGGTTACAGAACCTGTGCTGTTAGCGCGGGGAGGGCTCGAAGTTCGGCGCGCTGCGGCGGCCAGAACACCCCGGCCCCTTTCTGGACACACCCTGAGTGCGAGTCCGATTTTTTGACCAGCGCCAACCGCCCATGAGCCCGCGTTTTACCTGCTCACGGGCCGGTTCAGCGCGCCCGAAAACGGGGTGAAAGCCCCTCCCAAACGCGCCTTAATCCCGCTGGAACAGGGGAAAAGGCGGCCATTTCTGGCCCGTCACGGGTCGAGCGCTTCTCGGGCTGTCCCTTGTCGCGTCGCTCCCCGTGGCGGGCCTTCCCCATGCCATGACGAACGGAGGTGACCACGGATGACGCTGTACCACCAGGACGAGACGCTCACGCTTCACCAGGGCGACGCGGCGGACGTGCTCGCCACGCTCGACGAAGGCACGGTGAACGCGGTCGTGACCAGCCCGCCGTACTTCGGCCTGCGCGACTACGGCACCGCCGGGCAGCTCGGCCACGAGCCGACCGTGACGGAGTACGTCGAGCGGCTCGTCTCCGTGTTCGCAGAAGTCCGGCGGGTGCTCGCCGATGACGGGCTTGTGTGGCTGAACCTGGGCGACGCGTACACCGCGAAGTCCGGTCCGCTGCGGGCCGGAGCGACCGGGACGCGGCCCAAGAACCTGATCGGCCTTCCGTGGAAGGTGGCGTTCGCGCTCCAGGCGGACGGCTGGTTTCTGCGGAACGCGCTCGTGTGGTCCAAGCCCAACGCCATGCCGGAGAGCGTGCAAGACCGGTTCTCGAACCGGTACGAGTCGGTGTTCATGCTTGCGAAGTCGAGCCGTTACGGGTTCAACCTGGACGCGGTCCGCGAGCCGTACACGGGCGACCGGTCGCCGTCTCGACGAGCCCGCAAGGCCGGGCCGAAGAAGGCGAACAGCGTCACGTCTGTGTGGCCGCCGCCGGGCCATGAAGACCGGGGTCACAACCCCGGCGACGTCTGGTCCTTGCCGACACAGCCGTACAAGGGCGCCCACCTCGCGCCGATGCCGCTCCGACTAGCTGAACGGTGCGTGGCCGCGAGCGTCCCGCCGTGCGCTTGTGGTGCACACCCCACGCCGGCCGCGGTCGCCCGTTGTGGTGCGCACCCCACGATCCTTGACCCTTTCTGCGGGTCAGGGACTTCGCTGGTCGCCGCGCGCAACGCGGGACACCGCGCCATCGGGGTCGACCTGAACCCCGAGTACCTCGCCCTTGCGCTCGAACGGTGCCGCAACGGCAAGTAAGGCCACCGCCCCGAGGCGGGTTGAGCCCGGCCGCGTCCCTCTCTCCGTGGCCTTGGTGCTCCCCGCTTCGGGGCGGCTTCCCACCCTCGCGCCCGCCGGGCGCTTGCCCCCTTCAGCCGGAATGACCCCGGGACGGACTTACACGCCGGTCCGCGCAGCGGTCACCGGCCGCCCCCGAAACGGAGGATGACCTTTGCGACCCGGCCCCGCGTCGGCAACCGACCGCGCGCTTGCCGGGGCGCTCGTCATCGTCGTGACGCTCTCGAACGTCCACCCGATCCACACCCGGCGCCCGGCCGTCCCGGCGGTCCAGCTCGCGCCCGGCGAACCGGTGCGCCCGCTCCCGTCGACACCGGCCCCGCCGATCCCGGAGACCACCGGGGCAGGCCCCGCGCCCAAACCGCCGCCGAAAGACGACGTGATCGCCTGCGGCCCCGCCCCGGGTGACGCGCTCGACCGATGGATCGGTCAAGCATCCGACGCGCTCGTGTACGTCGGCGAAGCGCCGATCACCGACCGGGCCGCGCTGCGGCTGATCATCACGGCCGAGTCGTCCGGAGACCCCTGTGTGGTGAACACCTGGGACGCCAACGCCCGGCGCGGCACACCGTCCATCGGGCTCGTGCAAACCATCCGGCCGACCTTCGACCGGTGGGCACTGCCCGGGTACGAAGACATCCGGCACCCGGTCGACAACATCATCGCGGGAGTCCGCTACGCCCGTGGCCGCTACGGCTCCGAAAGCAGCGTGCCCGGAGTACTCGGCAGACGCACGGGCAACGGGTATCGCGGGTACTAACCCGACGCGCCGGAGGCTTTAGGATTTCTACATTCGGTTCAGGAATCCGGGCGTCTTAAGCTTCCTTTTTGAAATGCGCTTTGGGGGCTTCCCGCTTCCCGGCTTAACACTCCATGCGCGTCCCGAATTATCGACCAAAATCATCGTGTCAACCTGCAAGACCTTCACGTCCGCAAGCGCGCTACCGGGCTCCGGCTCTGGGGTCCTCATAGGGCCACTCAAGTCGAGAGTAACGGTGCTCCCTGGCGGTATGGTCTCAGGCGTGGGCATCCGGTGAACTGATCGACTCTTGTCGGGAACAGAGCGAAACTGTCCGCTCTCTCCACTGTTCGGCAGGTCCCATGTCCATTTCATCGAATAATGGAGCGCATGCAATGTTACAGGGAGATCACTCGAATTCCTGAAGTCTATGTTTGAGCGAAACTCATAGATCAAATTCTCGCTTGAGCCTTCTCGTATCGTGGTCGGACTGGTAGTAAATTTACCCCATGCGCCAACCTGATTGATCTGTTGGCGGGCTCTTATTGTTCGGTCGCGCAAGATTACGAATCCGGCTGCGGAGAACGAAGCCGCAGAGAACCACGAGGGGACGTTTCCCCAATCCCAACCGAACAACGCCATGGGCCACCCCTTCGCATCTCTGGGGCTGAAGGTTACCCCGCGGCCGGCATGGGGTGCACACCACAACCTGTCGACCGGAGGTGACCGGCATGTCTCACGCGAAGCGGCCGGAAGACCGCTCCGGAAACCCCCGTACCGCAGCAACTTCCGGCCCCGCGCCTACAGTTCATGTGGGGCGTGCTCCGCGTGTCCCGGCGAAGTTGGACGACGTCGGCCGTGAGGTCTGGCGCGCGGTGTGGGCCGCTGGGGATGGCGCGTACCACCCGGCGACCGATCGGTTTGTGATCGAGCGGTATTGCGAGCTTCACGACCGGCGGGCTGCGCTACTGCGCGAAGTGGAAATAGATGGGCTCACAACGGTGGGCAGTACCGGGCAGACCGTGATTCATCCGGCTCTGCGGTACGTCGAGTCCACAGAGAAGGAAATGCGCGCCATAGAAACAACTCTCGGGCTCAACCTGGAAGCCCGCCTACGTCTGGGCATCGCGGCGAACGCTGCGCGCCGGACGACTTTGGAAGACATCTTGGGTAGCCCTGACGACGACTAGGAGGCGAAACCGTTGTCCCCCAAAACAGAGGGACGACGCGTACGCCGATTCGTCCAACACCTGACCCTTGGCGGCTCGTATCTCGGGCAGCCTTTCCGTTTGCTGCAATGGCAGCGCGACGACATTGACGAGATCTACGCGCTCAACCCGGATGGCCGCCGCAAGCACCGCACCGCCGTTCTCGGTATCGCGCGCAAGAACGGCAAGACGCAACTTGCCGCAGCGCTTGCGCTATACCACCTGTGCGCGGACACCCGCGACGCAGCGCCGGAAGTGATATGTGCGGCCAACACTCGCGACCAGGCCCGGCTTTTGTTCGCCGAAGCGTCGCGCATGGTGCGGATGTCTCCGCTTCTGTCGGAGATCTGCACCGTGCAACGTGATCAGATCATCTGTCACGCGACCGGCGGGCGCTTCAAGGCTGTGTCGGCGGACGCGGGCCTGCAACAGGGGCTCAACCCTTCGTTCATCGTGATGGACGAGTACGCGCAGGCGAAGAACTCCGACCTGTTCGACGCGCTCACTCTTGGCTCTGCACAACGAAACGAACCGCTTTTCCTGGTGATCTCGACGGCGGGCCCGTTGCCTGATGGGCCGTTCGCGGACATGGTCGAGCACGGCCGCCGCGTGATCTCCGGCGAAGAGGACGACCCGTCGTTCTGGTCCCGCTGGTACGGAGTCCAGCCCGGCGAGACCGTGGATCACCGCGACCCGGCCGTGTGGCTCCGCTGTAACCCGTCGTGGGAAATCATGAACCACGAGGACTTTGACGCGAGCTGTAAGCGGACGCCGGAAGCCAACTTCCGCATGTACAGGCTCAATCAGTTCGTGCGCGGCGGCTCGACGTGGCTTCCTCACGGCGCGTGGGAAGCACTCGCCCGGCCGGACAAACGGCTTGAGCCCCGAGACGAAATCGTGGCTTTCGTTGACGCAGCGTGGAAAGGCGACAGTACCGGCATTGTCGGTGTGCGCCTGCACGACCTTCACGCGGAAGTCCTTGGGCACTGGGAAGCTCCGCCGGATGACCCGCACTGGCGTACCCCGCTCGCGGAGGTCAAGCAACGCATCCGCGATATCTGCTCGACGTACCGCGTGGCCGAAGTCCCGGGCGACCCGTACCGGTGGGAGGTCGCCATGCAAGAGCTAGCCGAAGAGGGCTTGCCCGTGGTCGAGTTCCCTACGAACAGCCTTGCGCGCATGGTGCCCGCGACCCAGGGCGCTTACGAAGTGATCGTAGAGGGCCGGATGACGCACTCCGGCGACCCGGCGCTAGCCCGCCACTTGTCGAACGCGGTGGTCCGGGAAGACACCCGGGGCCCGCGCCTGAACAAGGAATCTGCGGGCAGCAAAAGAAAAATCGACTTGGCCGTGTGCCTGATCGGCGCGCTTCACCGCGCGCAGCTTTTCCGTGAGGAACGGCGCACGCATGACGGGTTCCTGGTGGACGCCAAGCCGTGGGACGACTTCGACGACGACGTGTGGTGAAAGGGGGCCGCTGTGCTCATAGCTGTCAAGACCCGCAAGCGCGCGGTCTCCAAGACCAAGGCCCGCGCGCAGAAAACCGGCGCGTGGCTGAAGAAAGCGTGGCAGACGAGCCCGGCGGAGATCCTCGCGACCGGCGGCGCTTCGGCTGTCACGACCGGGGTGGCGCAGATCTACGGCCCGGCCGGGTGGATCACGGGCGGGCTGTTCGGGATTGCGGGCGCGGTGTGTGTGGCGAAGTCGAAGGGGGTGTAGCACTTGGGTTTCCTTGGCTTCATTGAGAAACGCTCCGCTCCGGTCGCGGTTGACAAGGCCACGACAACGGGCGAGCTGTTCGGCACTGACACACCGGCCGACCAGCCGTTGACGCGAGAGACCGCGCTCAAGGTGTCGGCCGTGTTCGCCTGCGTGCGGCTGCTCACCGACGCGATAGCCACGCTGCCCGTGGACGCGTACCGCCGTATCGGTGGCCGTCGCCGGACCATGCCCGCGCCGGACTGGCTGATCAAACCGAACCCGGACATGGGCCGGATTGCGTTCTTCGGGCAGATCATGACGTCGCTTCTCTTGGAGGGCAACGCCTACATTCTTGTGTCCCGCGTCGGCGGCCGAGTGGTCGCGCTCGACGTGATCCCGGCAAGCATGGTCGAGCCGCGCTATGTCGCGACCCGATCCGGCCGGAAGCGGCTGGTGTATCAACTTTCCGTCGCAGGCGAAGACGAACCGGCCGATGTGGTCGGCGCTCTTGACCCCAAGGACGTCATTCACCTGCAAGGGCTCCCGCTCGCCGGAGAGCTGCGCGGGGTCTCCCCGCTCACGGCCGCGTCCCTCACGATCGGCTCGGCGTTGTCCGCGCTGGAGTATGGCGCTGATTTCTTCTCGGACGGCGCGCTTCCCGGCGCGGTCGTTAACGTGCCCGGCCCGATGACCCCGGACGGTCTCAAGGCTGCCCGGCAGACGTGGCGGAACATCCACCGTGGACGGGGAAACCGTCACGGCTTGGCGATCCTCACCGAGGGTGCGACGTTCCAGAAGGTCACGATCTCCCCGGACGAAGCACAGTTCTTGGAGACGAGACAGTTCCAGGTTCCGGACGTGGCAAGGCTTTTCGGTGTTCCTCCGCACCTGATCGCGGACGCGACCAACTCCACGAGTTGGGGTAGCGGTCTGTCCGAACAGAACACGAGCTTCGCGCAGTACTCCACGCGGCCATGGGTCGAGCGGATCGAAGAGGCCCTCACCGCGTTGCTCGTCGCCGACACGGGCGACAAGCGCGCGTTCGTGCGGCTGAACATCGATGCGATTCAGCGCGGTTCGCTGCGGGACCGCATGGACACCTACCGCGTGGGGCTCGCGTCCGGGATCTACACCCGCAACGAAGTTCGGGCGCTCGAAGACCTTCCGCCGGACACCGAGTACGGCGATTTCTTCCAACTCCCGCTGAACCTCGCGTTGCTCACCCCGGACGGGCCTTTGTCGCTCTCCGGCGGGAAGACCGCGAGCGAACCGGCCGACGAGCCGGAGCAGCCTGCCCCCGACGAGACCGGGGACGGCCCCGCCGACCAGGCGGACGACAACGGCGACGACACCGCCGAGAACACCAAGGAGCCCTAGACCCGTTGAGTACCGAGCGGCGCGACTACGCGCGCCCGGTCGAGCTGCGGTCTGAAGGCGAGAACATCACCATTCGCGGCTACGCCTATGTGTTCGGCGCGCTGTCCCACGACCTAGGCGGGTTCCGGGAACGCATCGAACGCGGAGCGGGCCGGGAATCGTTGGCGCGTAACGAGTTGCTCGCGACGTTCAACCACAACGCGAACGCTCCCCTTGCGCGAACCGGCGCAGGGCTGCGCACGGGTGAAGACGACACAGGCGGCTGGTACGAGATCGACCTACCCGACACCAGCACCGCGCGTGACGTCGCCGAACTGATCCGGCGCGGAGTCGTCGCCGGTAGCTCGTTCACGTTCTCCCTTCAAGACCCCGGTTCTGACCAGGAATGGACAGACACCCCCGACGGCGAAGTCATCCGCACGCTTCGCCGTATCGACGTCGTCGAGCTGGGGCCGGTGACGAACCCGGCCTACCCCGACACCACCGCAGCGCTGCGCGCGCTCGACGAAGCCCGCAGCGCACAGCAAGCCCACACGCGGCCCGCGACGGCCGCACCCACCGCATCGAAGGGGAACACCACCACCTTGCCGACCACCGAACTTGCCGAGACCGCCGAAGAGCGCGCCCGCGCCGAGCACGCCCTGAGCCACGCTGCGGCCGACCGCGCGGCCGACACCGAAGCCCGCATCCTCGCCGCGCTGGACAAGCTCGACGAGCGTTTCGCCGCGCTGGTCGAAGCGCAGCGCACCGAAGAGGCGCGCAGCCTGGCCCTGGAGCTGATCAGCCACGGCGCACCGCAGGCCGAGAACGCCTCGACGCAGCGCGTCAGCGATAACGCCACCCTGCGCAGCCTCGCGCCGGGTGAGGCCGCCGAGTTCCGCGCGGTCATGGGTGTGACCGTGGATGCTGCGAACAAGCAGACCGGCAAGGCCGTGCCGACCGAGACGCTCTACACGCAGCTGATCGAGATCATCGCCGAACGGTCCAACGTGGTCCGGGGAGGCGCGCGCTCGATCACCACCACGTCGGGCGAGAAGCTGACCTTCCCGCGCGTGAGCCCGGTGCGGCCGACCACGAAGACCGCCGAAGGCGCGGCCCTGCCGGAGAACTACCCGCAGACCGACACCGTGAGCAACACCCCGGAGAAGTACGGCTACCTCAGCCACCTGAGCTATGAGCTCGTCCAGGACGACGCCGTGGACCTGGTGGGCTTCCTGGCGGCCGACGCCGGGCCGAACTTGGCCGACCAGATGGGCAGGGACTTCCTCGCGGCGCTGCTCGCCGGGATCGTCATCAAGGAAACCCCGACGAAGCTGACCAAGGAAGCCGATGCGGCGGACTGGGTCATTGACCTGTTCTTCGACCTGCCGACCGCGTCCGCCGAGCGGGCCTCGTGGATCATGGGCCGCAAGGCCATTTCCCGGCTTCGCAAGCTCAAGGACAACAACGGCCAGTACCTCATGCGCTCGATCTCGGAAGGCTCGTCGCTGACCCTGATGGGCCGCCCGGTCCTGCGTGACGCGGGCTTCGACAACGACAACACCAAGGTTGTCCTGAGCGACTTGAGCGGCTTCGTGACGCGCTTCGCCGGGCCGCTGCGCGTCGCCCGCTCGACGGAAGCGCGTTTCGCGGAAGACCTGGTCAGCTTCAAGTTCGTTCAGCGGGCCGCCGGGACGCTCACCGACGCGTCCGGTACCGCGCTGTTGACCCTGCCCGCTCCGGCTGCTGCCTGATCCGTCCCACACCTTCGCCATGCCCCGGCCGCTTGGGGTGCACACCCCACGGCAGTACTCGAGCCGGCCGCGGGCATGGCTTGGGGTGCACACCACAAGAAAGGGGGTGCCTGTTCTGGCTGCACTTGACCAGTACGCGACCCTGCCGGAGCTGCGGCGCCTGGACGGGCTCGCCGACGCCGACGTGTTCACCGACGCGGACCTGGCGGAGGCACTCGCCTACGCCGTGGAGACCGTCGAGGCGTACACGGGCCAGTCATGGCCGCAGCGCCCGCCTACGGCCATCAGGTGGGCAGTACGGACCATCGCGCGACAGTGGGCCGTGGATCTGCACTCGCGGATGCCGGACCGGGCGCTCTCGATCAACTCGGAGTTCGGACAGGTGTCCCTTGCCCAAGCCGGGGGCGACTGGCGGCCCACGAGCCTGCCGGAAGTGAACGCCGTGTTGAACCGGCACCGCACCCGGCCGCCGTGGGGCTGAGCGCCGTGTACGTAATCCTGGCAGCCAAGCTCGCCATCTTCGAGGCGCTCAAGACCCGGTTCACCGGCACCGGGGTTCAGGTCGCCTACGCCGAACCAGGCGACGCGCGTAGCCGGGCCGTGTGGTTCACCGACACGGTAGAACCCGAGATCGCACCCGTGGCCCTCGCGATGGGTCGCCGCAAGCCATCGAACATCTCGGCCGAGTTGACCGTGAGGGCCTGGGCCACGGTGCCCGGCGACCCCGCCAAGGCCGAGACCGCCGTCTATGAGCTGCGCGCCGAGATCGAACGCGCCGTGCTCGACGACTTCGACCCGCTCCGCGTCTCGGGGCTCATGGACGTCCGCCCGACCCGAGTTGCCGTGACCAACGGCGAGAACGGCAACGGCGCAACCGCCGTCGCGGACGTAACCCTGTCCCTGCGGGCGCGCATGTACACATAGGAGGGTGCCCGAGTGGCGCTAGACGCATCAATCGCCCTGGGGCCGGAAACGGCCTACGGCACCACCGCAACCGCGCTGGACGGTTACGAAGGCAAGGGCGACTCGTGGAAGACCACCCGCGAGTTCATGGAATCCGTCGGCTTCCGCAGCGGACTTCAAACCGCACGCGCCGACCGTCGCCGGATCGTCGACATGGGCGGCGAAGGTGAGATCGAGTGCGACGTACTCGACGCCGGGGCCACAACCCTGCTCACGTCCGCGTTCGACCGACGCGACACCAAGACGGTCGGCAAGACCAGCGTTCACACCTTCACGTCGGCACCGACCGGCAACGGCAAGAGCTTCACCGCTGAAATGGTGCGGCCCAAGGCATCCGGCGGCGTTGTCGCTTTCCGGCACGTCGGGTGCACGGCCACCACGGTCGAGTTTTCCCAAGAGGTCGGCAACCCGCTTTCGGTGAAGGTCGGCTTCGATTTCCAGACCGTCACACACGGCGCGGCCCCGCTCGCCCCGACCTATCCGGCCGCAGCGTTCCCGTACGACTGGACGGCCGGGCTCGTCGAGTTGAAGCGCCCCGGCGCGTCCGCCTACACCGCGCTCGACGTGACCAAGTGGAGCATTTCGTCTGAGCTTGGCCTGAAGACCGATCGCCGTTTCGTGCGACAGAACCCGCTCAAGAAGATTCCCGCCCGTGCGGCCGTGCCGACCTACGAAGGCTCGATCGAAGCGGAATTCGACGATGCAACCCTTGCCCTGTACGAAGACTTCATCGCGGGCGCGGTCCTGTCGGCCCGGATCACCTACACGGGTGCGACGAAGGCCAGCGACGGAAAGCCCTCCGCGTTCTCGATCGAGGCACCGGCAATCCAGTTCACCGGAGACTCGCCCGAAGCATCCATCGATGAACTGACCACGATGGAACTTCCGTTCCGGATTCTCGACCCGGGCACCATGGACGCGCTGAAAGTCATCTACACCGAACCCACTCCCGCCGCGCCCACCGGGTAGCCGACTTGGGGTGCACACCACAGCTGGTCACCGCGGCCGGCGTGGGGTGCACACCACAAGGAGAGTCCACCGTGGCCCGAGACTTCGAGGTCAAAGTAGAGGGCCTCAAAGAGCTACGCACGGCCATCCGCCGCGCCAAGGATGACGACCTACGCAAGGAGCTTGCGCAGGCACACAAGGACACCGCCGACGTTGTGGCCCGCCCGGCGAGCGCTGCGGCCCCGCACCGTTCCGGCCGACTGGCCCGCACGGTGAAGCCGTCCGCGAGCGTCAAGGGGGCCATCGTCCGCGCGGGCCGGGGCGCGAGCGTTCCCTACGCCGGACCCATTCACTTCGGGTGGCGCAAGCGGCACATCCGCGCGAACCCGTTCCTCTTCCGCACCGCCGGGAAGAAACGCGACGAGTACACCGAGGTCTTCCGGGACCGGATCACCCGGCTTGTCCGTCGCGCACTCGGTTCCTAGACAGGAGAATCCTTGTCCGACTACATCTCGATTGATATCGACGAGCTGACCATTTCCGAGATTGAGACCGTCGAAGACATCATCGATGCGTCCATCGAGTCCGTGGCCAAGCCCGGTTCCCGCAAGGGGAAATTCCTTCGCGCCTTGGCGTTCGTCGTCAAGCGTCGCGAAGACCCGGCCTTCACGATCGAACAGGCCGGTGACCTGAAGATCCGCATCGAGAGCCCGGCGAAGCCGGACCCTACCGAACCCGCCGCGCAGTAACCAAGGCGCGGCTTGTGTCCCACTTCGGGGTCACGTGGGCGGACCTGCAAGCGCTACGGCTCGACGAGTTCAACGCGCTGGTGTCCGCCATGGACAAAGACCTCAAAGACCGCAACCGCCGGGGAGGCGGAGACGCACCGGGAACCCGCCGAACCCCGGTCATGACGTAAGGGGGCCGAGTGGCAAAACCCATCAAGGTCACCATCCTGGGAGACGTCTCCGACCTCACCAAGAAACTCGGCGACGGCGACAAAGCCGTCTCCGGGTTCGGCGTCTCACTCGGAAACGTCGCGTCCAGTGTCGGCGGGATGGCCGCAAAGTTCGCGGTCGTCTCCGGTGCGGTCGCCGGTATCGGCGATGCCATCTCAGACGCGCTCTCGCAAGAGTCGTTGTCCGACAAGCTCAACGCCCAACTCGGCGCGACGGCAGCGCAAGCCAAGACATACGGGGCCGCAGCAGGATCGCTCTACGCCAAGGGCTACGGCGAGTCCATGGCCGAAATCAACGAGGCCATTCGCGGGGTAGTCCTCAACATCGACGGGCTACGCGACGCATCGCAATCCGACCTTGAGCGCATCGCGGCCAAGGCGAGCAACACGGCGGCCATCTTCGACCAGGAGCTAGGCGGAGTCACCCGCGCCGTCGGACAGCTCCTGCGGACCGGGCTCGTGTCCAGCGCAGACGAAGCCTTCGACGTCATCACCGCCGGTTTTCAAAAGGGTGTCGACAAGTCCGGCGACTTTCTCGACACGATCAACGAGTACTCGACGTTCTTCCGGGAACTTGGTATCGATGCCACGACCGCTACAGGTCTTATCTCCCAAGGGCTTCGCGGCGGAGCACGCGACGCGGACAAGGTCGCCGACGCCATGAAAGAGCTTGTGCTCCGCACCAAGGACGGCACAAAGGGAACAGCCGAAGGCTTCAAGGCCCTGGGTCTGAACGCTACCGATATGGCTCAACGCTTCACCGCCGGAGGAGCCGAGTCCGCCGCAGCCTTCGACCTCACCCTAGAACGGCTGCGAGCAATGCCGGACCCGGTCGCCAAGGCCACCGCAGCAACGAGCCTTCTTGGTACGCAGTCGGAAGATCTTCAGAAGGCGCTCTTCGCACTCGACCCGAAGACAGCCGCCGCAGAGCTAGGTGTCATCGCAGGAGCGGCCGACAAGGCCGGTACAGCGTTTCACGACAACGCCCAATCGAAGATAGAAGCTTTTGGCCGGACGCTGACCACGGGCTTGGTGTCGGTGATCTCGACGTACGTCCTGCCGATCGTCGAGACGCTCGCCGGTTTCCTCACCACCGTGTTCGGCCCGGCGGTCTCGCTCGTCGCCGGGATCGTGCAGGACACGATCATTCCGGCGCTGCGGTCACTGGTCGACTGGGTGACACAGAACCAAGATTGGCTTTCCATCGTGGCCGCCGTGATCGGGGCCGTGTTCCTTCCCGCGCTCGTCGCCATGGGTGTGCAAGCCACGGTCACCGCCGCGCAGGCAACCGCCGCATGGATCACGTCCAAAGTGGAGGCTCTCGCGTCTCTGGCCGTCCAATCAGTCACGCTCGTGCAGTTGGCCGCCCTGTGGGTAGGGCTTGGCCTGCAAAGCCTCCTCCAGTCGGCAAAGGTGGCCGCCGCGTGGGTGCTCTCGAAGGTCGAGGCGCTCGCGTCGCTTGCTGTTCAGGCGGGCGCGTTCATCACACTCGGGGCCGCCTGGGTTGCTCTCGGCGTTCAAGCGGCAATACAGGGCGCGCGGGTAGCTGGCGCGTGGGTGCTGTCCAAAGTGGAGGCGCTCGCCTCGCTCGCCGCACAGGTACCCGCGTTCGCGGTCCTGGTCGCCGGGTGGATCGCCCTTGGTGTTGAGAGCCTCATCCGGGGCGCACAGATGGCCGCAGCCTGGCTCATGGCCATGGGGCCGATCGGCTGGATCATCGCGGCCGTCGTCGCCTTGGTCGCCCTGATCATCGCGAATTGGGACACCGTCAAGCAATGGACCATTGACGCGTGGAACGCGGTGGTCGGCGCTGTCACGTCCGCCGGTCGTGCGGTGGTCGACGCGGTTGTGTCCGCGTTTGACTGGGTCGTCGACAAGGTGCGTGGCGCGAAAGATGCCGTCGTGGGTGCGTGGAACGGTGTGGTCGAGTGGTTTTCCGGAATCGGCCGGGGAATCTCCGATGCCATCGGCGGGGCCATGGATTGGCTCATCGCGAAGATCCGGGGGGCGATCGACTGGGTTCGCGATCGGGTCAACGATGTCAAGAATTTCGTTGCCAGCATGAACCCCTTCCGCGCGATGGGCGGCCCTATCGCGACAACGGGCGTCTACACCGTCGGTGAGCGCGGGCCGGAACAAGTCCTGTTGCCCAAGGGCGCGCAAGTCGTGCCGAATCACGGCCAGTCCGGCGCGGGAGGCGGCTCGACGATCAACGTCTACGCGCAAACCAACGCCGACCCGTACGCCATCGGGCGCGAAGTCGCGTGGGCCATGCGAACCGGCGGGAGGTGAGACCGGATGCAACTTGAACCCGAGCTGTTCGCCGCAGCGCGCCGGGCCGCCGCCGACGTGACCGCCGAGTGGATGGCCGAGTACCGGGGCCTGGTCATCGGCGCCCCTGATTCCGCGCTGTCCCTCGCGGCCGTGGACGGGCTTTTGGACGTCCCGGGTATGCGGACCTCCGACCGGGCCGCGTTGAGCCGTCACGGTGACGTGAGCGGCACCGACTACCTCGGCGCGCGCACAGTCTCGCTCACGATCGAGGTCTACGGACGGGACGCGGCCGAGTTCTCCGCAGCGCTGGACGCGGTGACGGCCGCCTTCGCGCCCGCAGCGCCGGACGCGCCCCTGGTGTTCCGGTTTCCTGGTATCGCCGGGGGCGGGGTCCGGTTCGTGGCGGCCCGGGTCCGCAAGCGGGGCATCCCGGTCAACGTCGAATATTCGAACGGCCTGGCCATGGTCACTGCCGAGCTGTACTGCCCAAGCCCGCTCATCGTCGACCCGGTCCTGTTGGACACCGGGACACCGCTCGCCGACCCGAACGCGGCCGGAGGCGGCATCAAGCCGCCGTTCCGATTCCCGCTGAAGTTCGGCCCTCCGCGCAATGTCGCCGGGGTCGTCCGCGTGCTCAACGCCGGGACAGCCGTGAGCTACCCGAAGTTCATCGTTCGCGGCCCGGTCGTCGACCCGCAGATCATCAATCTCCGCACGGGCCAGTCATTGACTTTCCGCTACACGCTTCTGCGGGGCGAGTGGCTCGACATCGACACCTACACCCACGAAGTCCTCTTGAACGGCACCGCGCCCCGCTTCCTCACACCCGGCCCCGGGAACACGTGGCTCACGTGCGCGCCCGGCCTGACCGAGTTCGGGTTCCGGGGCTTCCGCGTCGACTCAGGCCCGGCAGGCGACGGCGCCGAGCTGGTGTGCGAATGGACTTCGAGCTGGGTGTGACTCCGACAGGGAGGACACCACTGCATGGCGCTGTTCAAGCAAATGGACTCACCGCCGCTGTTCTGCGACGGCACCGAATACTCCGCCGGGCTGGTTCGGCGGCTGCTCGGTCAGATGACCGGCGGCACGGTCGGCATCTTCACTGCGACCGACTTTCAAGTCACGCTCACCGGTTCCGATGTCTCGATCGCACCGGGGCGGGCCGCAATCCCCTCTCCTGCAACGGAGTCAGGCGTATACCTGGTCGAGGCGAACGCGGCGACGCTGCTCACGCTCGACCCGGCCGACGCGACCCGCGACCGGGTAGACCGGCTGGTGGCCTACCCGGTTCCCCCGGCCACGGCCGCCGACACGGGCAAGTGGCTCTTCGAGATCCGCAAGGGCACCCCATCGGCGACACCGCAACCACCGTCCACATCGAACACCTATTTCGTCTGGGAGTTCACGGTCCCGGCCGCGTCGAAGGGCACCAACCCGTCCGGCTTTGACAAGCGGCTGACCGGCGGACAGCAAGTCATCTCCGGCCCGACGATCAGCGGCCTTGAGCGCCCGGCGGTCGGCCGACTAGGACAGCTCTGGATTGACGCGGCGACCGCCCAAATCTGGGTATTCACCGGCACCGCATGGGTTCGCGTGAGCGACCCGACCTTGCCGCGTGGCGTCATCGCGGAAGTCAAGCGCTCGACCACCGACATCGTGAACGGCGAAGTCATCCTGGAGCGGATCACCGCGTCACTGTCGGTGGGCCGAAAGTACAAGATCACGTGGTCCACGAACGTCTTCGCGGACGGACTCGGCCCACCGAACGGAACGGCCAACATCCGTTTAGCCACAGGAAGTTCAGTCACCACGACGAGCCCGTCAATCAAGTCCGCGGACATCCTCAAGGAGAACACCACAGCACAGGTCTTCGAGGTCATGAGCACGTTCACCGTGGGCGCGAACGGCGCCTACTCGCTCGGAACTTCCCCTACCGCCAACGGAAACCCATCCATGACCTTTCCCGGCGGCGGCGGACGCGTGTTCCTGCTCGAAGACATCGGGGCCGCGTGAGCGCGACGTACCGAGTCCTCTTCCGCGATGTCCTGTCCGGCGTGATCCACGGTGAGCTTCCCGCCGAAAGGTTCAACTACACCAACACCTTGAACGCTCCCGGGTCGGCAACGATCACAATCGGGCTCAACCCAACGGTTGCCCGGGTGAACACACAGACCGTGGTGACCGGCGGCGCTACTGCCGTCTACATTGAACGGTCCGGGCGCATCGTCTGGTCCGGGCTGGCGTGGGATGCGTCGGCGGACTACGCGGCCGGGACGCTTGATCTTCAGTGCGAAGGCTGGCTCTCATACTTTCGAGAGCGGCACTACCACGCGACCACGCGTTTCGATCAGGTCGACCAAGCCGACATCGCGCGAGCGCTGCTCCAACACGCGGGGCTCTACGGCAACGGCTCCCGGCTCGGGATGATCGAGTACGGCACCGAGAAGACCGGTGTCCGTCGCGATAGGACATACAAGGAGAGCGAGCACAAGTCCATCGGCGAAGCCGTCGAGCAACTCGGGGCCGTGATCAACGGCTTTGACCACTCCTTCGACACCGCTTGGCGAGACGCCGACCTGGTGACGACCTTCCGCGTTCACTACCCGGCCGTGGGCCGCTTCCGCGCGCTCACACTGGAGCAGGGCCGCAACTGTGACATCACGGCCGCAACCATCGGCGGCAAGTCCGTGGTCACGCACGCGTTCGCTCTCGGTTCCGGGGACGGGGCCGATCAGGTATGGGCGTCGGCCGGAAGCCCTTCGCCGATCTTCCCGCGCTTGGAAGCTGTCGAGTCCTTTTCGGACATCAAAGAATACGGCACCCTCAAGGCCAAGGCTGAAGCCCGCGTCCGGCTCGGTGCGGCACCCGTGGTGTTGCCGTCCATCTCGCTCTACCCGGACACGTCACCAGGGCTCGACGAATTCGACCTTGGCGACGCGCTCACCGTGACCGGCGGTTCCGGTCTCGTGCCGATCTCCGGAATGTGGCGCATCACCGAGCTTTCCGTGTCCGTCAACGAGTCCGGTGCAGAAGAGATCACGTTGACCGCAGCTCCCCGCGAAGTGTTCGGAGGTGACGACACCAGTGGCTAACCCGACCTTGCCGCCGTCTCTCGCGACCGAGTTCCGGGGGCTGGACGACCGCGTGAGCGCGCTGGAGCGCGGAGAGCGCAGCGTGACCTACCGCGACAGGCTGACCACCAGTGACGGCGGATTCGCGCGTGATATGCGGGTGCGCGACGGTCGCCAGACCATTTACGCCTGCGGCATGGTCAACCCGAAGTACCCCGTGTTGGTCGCGCGGTTCATGGTGCAGGCGTTCGGAACTTCCGCATGCAAGTTCAGCTTCGAGGCCTCTCTCAAGGGTGTTACAACGTCCACGCGCACATTCACGTTGCGTGGCAACAGCAACCCGGACTCGTACAACGTCCAAGTCTTCGAAATCGCTTGGTTGCACGGAATGCCGCTCGACGAATGGCAAGACACCGAAGCCGTCTCAGCGTTGCGCAAGTGTCTCGTGCGCTACTGGGCGGAGGCCACTGCCAACCAGGCCGTCTACGCGCGGCCCGCGAGTATTCACACCGACGCCACCGCCAACGGGTTCACAGTTGGACAGGCGAACGTTTTGCAAGCGTGGGTCCAGCCCGCCGAGAACACCTATGCCGTGGCGTTCCATGAGCCCGAGTACATGTTTCTCGCCCCGCTGACGACCTACCCGACCGCAACAGCGGAAGGCACCCTTCTTCAGGGGCAACCTGCGAGTGCAGGCGTGACGAGCGCCCACCACGCACTAGAAGGTGCCCCGTCCGTTTCGACGCTTTCGGTGTTCCCCGACGAGTACGGCGCGTGGCCACTGCCACCCCGGAACTTCGGCTACTGACGTGCCGTCCGGCTTGTGGTGCACACCCCACGCCGGCCGCGGTCGACCCCTGTGGTGCACACCCCAACCCGCACCACAGAACCACGGACCATTTCCCTACAGCAAAGGACTTCTTTTGGCAGTTTCACAGAATGGTTGGCCGGTCAACCCTCCGCGCAGCTCGCGCACCGTGCCCGGCACCGGTGTCCGGGTGACCGTCGCAGACGGCCCGGCGGGCGACGTGCTCATGTACGTACTCGGGCAGTTCGACCAGCGTGTTGAAGACCTGGACGCGGGCGCCGATGACTGGGGCTACGCGAACCGCCCGATTGTCGGCGGCACCGCGACCAGCAACCACGCGAGCGCGACTGCCGTGGACGCCAACGCCACCCGGCACCCGCTTGCCAAGGCGGGCACGTTCAGCGGTGCGCAGGTCGCTGAGATCCACCGCATTCTGTCCGAAGTGGACAACGTGGTCCGGTGGGGTGGTGACTACACCGGCCGCAAGGACGAAATGCACTTCGAGATCAACGCGAACTATGCCCGCGTGGCTGCGGTCGCTGCCCGACTGGACGGCGGTACCCCGTCCCCTCCTGCCCCCGGCTCCGGCGGACACGCCACCGTCCGGCGTGGTTCCACCGGGGCCGACGTCGCCCTTGTTCAGCGATACCTTGGTCTCAAGGCGGACGGCGTTTTCGGAGCTGACACAGAGTCCGCAGTCAAGCGGTACCAGTCCGCGCAGGGTCTCACCGCCGACGGGATCGTCGGGGCCGCCACGTGGGGACGCATTGACTCCGGCCTTGGGGATTCTGTTCCTGGCGGCCCTGGGGGCGATCCTTCGCCTGAGGAACCGGCGGCCACGCTCAAGCGCGGTTCGCAGGGTCCGGCCGTCGTCGCCCTTCAGCGTCGGCTCAACGCCTGGTTCCCCGCGTACTCGCATCTCACGGCGGACGGCGTCTTCGGCGCCGGTACGGAAGGTGTGGTGCGGGAGTTCCAGCGCCGGGCCGGGCTCACGGCGGACGGCATCGCGGGTCCGCGCACGCTCGCGGCCCTGAGCCTCTGAGACGACCGGAGCGGGTCGGCGGAAGTCGTCGGCCCGCCCATGTCCTCTTTTGCCCCCGATTCGCCACTGAACACAGTGGAGGGAACAACCACAGAGGGGAGGTCTGCTCATGACGCGCCGAAGCGTCGGCATCGTCGGGCGCATGCGCTCCGGCAAGGACACGATCGGCGGGACCCTGGTCCGGGATTTCGGCTACACCCGGCTGGCGTTCGCCGACCCGCTCAAGTCCTTGGCGTACTCGGCCGGGCCGCTCGTGCAGTCAGGGGCGCCGCTCGCGGCCGTGGTCGACCGGTACGGCTGGGAAGCCGCCAAGGACCGATATCCGGAGATCCGCCGGTTTCTGCAAGAGCTTGGCGTGGGTGTCCGGAACACGCTCGGACCGGACGTGTGGATCAAGAATCTGACCGACCGCGTCCGGCTTGTTCACGGCCCGGTAGTGGTCCCGGACGTCCGTTTCCTGAACGAGGCGGACGAGCTGCGGGCGCGGGGCTTCGTGATCCTGCGGGTTACCCGCTCCGGCCTGGCCGACACCGACCGCCACATCTCGGAGACCGAGTCCGACGCCATCCGCGCGGATCTGACCGTGACCAACGATTCCACCCCGGACGTGCTCGCTGAGCGCATTCACCAGCTTGTGAACGAGTTTGTGCTTTGACGGAACCAGAGTTTTAACTAAGGGGCACGAAGACCTCGGTATGACGAGCTTCGTGACCATCTGGAGTAATAAGGATCCATACAATTGACTGCAGGTTAACTGAGGTCATTGTTCCAGTGCGAGTATCTACCTTTCCGTCGCCAATAACCACCGCCTCGCCATGCGGTCTGTCATCGTAGTTTTTGTTTACGAAGAAGAATGCATGGAAAGAAGCTGCAAACACGTGCGGCTCCTCTGTTTTTAAGTAGCTAGGGTTGACGCCCCTGAACTCAACTTCTACGCCGATATCCCGAGCTGAACCGCTTCTGTCAAAGGCTGCCCTAGCCTCCTTGGCAATTAATTTTCTCGTGTCGAAGGGCTCGAATTCTTCAACGGGTACTGTTTCATCAGGCGCGAATACTTCTATCGCTTCTTCCAGGGATGGGAATACTTGTAACCTGCAACTCTGCACCAGCTCCTCTTGTTTGAGATTTTTTGCAAGGCCATTTTTTGGATCGCGGACGTGGTAGAAGGCTTTATCTCCAGTGACGAGTATGACGTTGCTCTTACTTGCAAGCGTAAGGCAAGCTTCCCAAAGCAGCGAATCTTTCATTTGTTGGTTTTTTGCCGCATTTGGTGGCGTCTCTGCATTTACGCGCCTCAGGGCCCTCCTGGTCTCCGCGAGTGTAATTTCCGGGTAAATTGTCTTCTCTGCGAGTACCTGAATACGTTGAAGAATCTGAACTTCAAGGGCATTTGCTGTTTCAATGATCAAGCCGCCAGAGACTGGATCTCCCGTAATTGTCTTCATTTCACTCGTGACATCCGCAAGTCTCTTCAAGAGTGATTGCGCAGTGTCAGTACGATGCTTTTCCAATTCCATGTTCAGAACCTCTGGAATGGCGAGGCGCAATCCGGGGTCGCGCCGAATGATGGATATCAAGGCTAGTCCGGTCGGACTTCCGAGCCACTTCAGTCGTATCCATTCATTTGTATCAATGACAATGTAAGTCGACTGTTCTTCCGTAGTGGTTTCTTCGCTCACGATAAAGCATTCTAGTGGCGAAGGTCCTGCAAGTGCGCTCGACACGCAGTCATCTCAATCAAATCGTTGACGTTCGAACTTGGTATAGGAGATCAACCTTTGACCAGCTACATTCGTCGGTACCCGGCCCTGGTGCTCACGCTCGCGAGCGCCCTGGTCGGCTTGCTCGTGCACCTGGTGCCCGGCCTGCCGACCGGCGTCGTGCTCGACGTGGCCGCCGCTGCGGTCTCGCTCATCGCTGGCGTGGAGATCCACCGCCGCGTCATCCCCGTCCCGGCCGATCAGCGCGGCCTTGCCGCACGGGAATACGACTTCGGCGACGTCGAGGACATCGCCGCCGCGCCGGAGTCCGACACCACGAGCTGACCAGCCGATTCGCTGTCCACAGGCAGGGCGTACCTGTCCCCAACCTGTGGACAGCGACCCGGCCCGGGTTGTGGTGCACACCCCACGTGCGTACTCGAGCCGGCCGCGGGCCCTTGTTGTGGTGTGCACCACAAGTAGATGCGTTACCATGGTAACGCACCATAGGTTGGTTACAACGCACCGACGAGAGGGGACGCGGACATGACCAACACGGGCTCGCAGATCATCAAGGCCATTGAGGCTGCGTGGCGCTCGATCCAGAAGCGTCACCCTGAGGTGCCCGACGTCGTGGCGATCACGGGGACTGGAATCGAGACCAAGAACAAGGTGACCCTTGCGCACTTCTGGGCGCGTCGGTGGCAGGAGCGCGGCGACGACGCCAACATGATGAAGACGATCAGCCGCAAGGCCGAGCTGTTCGTCTCCGGCGAGCTGCTCGGCATGGACGGCGCGAAGATCATGGAAGCCCTTCTTCACGAAGCCGCGCACGGGCTCAACCACGCCCGCAAGGTCAAGGGCACCACGTCGAACGGTTACCACAACATGGTCTTCGTGGCCGCCGCGAACGAACTGGGCTTGATCTGGCCGGAAGGCAAGCAGAAGCACAGCACAATCGGGTTTTCTCACTGCGAGATCACCGAGAAGGCCACGAAGACCTATGGGCGCACCATCGCCGCACTGGAGTCCGCGCGCCTGCACTACCTCACCAGCCTGGTCGACCTGCAAGCCGGACAGGCCGACGAGAACGACGAGGACGGGGAGGAGGCTCCGGCGGGCGGCCCCGGGTCCCGGGGTGGCACTCGGCGCGGCAAGCGCATCTACGTCATCTGCGAGTGCGAAGAGCCCGACCCGTTCCCGATCACCCCGGGTCGCTTGGACCGCGCCCCGATCCTGTGTGGTGACTGCGGCGAACCGTTCAGGGCTCGCGACGGCGAATAGGCGTACCTAAGGTGCGTTACCATGGTCACGGGGCGAGTTCGGGTGTTCGGGCTTGCCCCGTGAGAGGGTGGACCGTATGAGTGAGCACTCGGCGGACTACACGACCACGCAGGCTGCCCTACTGAAGTCCGGCGCTGAGCTTGTGAAGGTCGCGGTCCTGCGCGATTCGCTGGACGCTAAGAAGGACCTTGCCCGGTTGCTGGTCAATCTGCGAGAGACGTTCCAGGATGACCAGGGACGGCCGGACTACGCGGCGAAGTCCTACGCGTACCGTGCCGCCGTGGTCGCGCTGTATGACGACGCGGGAGTGTCCCGAGAGGACACCCGACGCCTGCAAGGGGCGGTCCGCCAACAGGTCGGTATCGAGCTGCGGAAGCGACTGTCCGCCGACACGCTCACCGCCTACGGTCTGAGCACGCAGGATCGCAACGCCCCGCGCCGGAAGGGAGCCGCGCCCGCCGCCGCCGACACCGAAACCTTCCTAGTCCGCGTACGCGCCATCCTCGCGCAAGTCGAAGATCTCGCCGTTCCGACCGGGCTCGACACCGACACGGCCACCGCCGCGCGTGACGCACTGGGCCGGATTGTCACCACCTGCGAACGCGTCCGCGCCGGGCTAGGCGAGTAGGACGCAGGTTTTCTGAAGCCCCGTTTCCCTTGTGGGACACGGGGTTTCGTCGTCTCTGAAAACTTCTTTGCCAAACCATGTCCCCCTGCGGGCCGTTTTCGCCACCGAACAGATTAGAGAGCGAAAACGCGAAAGAGGGGGAACACGTGTGAGCGCAGTAAAAACCATCAAGCGCGGGGGGTCGCGCTTCTATGTCCACCCGGAGACCCGCGAGAAGGTCCCGGGCGTGACGTCCGTCCTTTCTATGCTGCCCAAGCCATTTCTGACGTTCTGGGCCGCGAAGGTGACCGCTGAGACGGCCGTGTCCAACATCGGTCCCGTGGTCGGGCTCGCGATGAACGACCCTTCCGGGGCCGTGGACTACCTCAAGCGGGCGCACCGACGCACGACGAACGAGGCGGCCGACGTCGGCACGGAAGTTCATGGGCTGTACGAGAAACTGGCCCGGGGGGACGCGGTCGGCAGGCAGCATCCGGACCTTGAGCCCTACGTCCGGCACATCGGCGAGTTTCACGACAAGTACCAGCCTCGCTACCGGTTCATCGAAGACGCGGTGTGGTCCGACACGTACAAGTACGCGGGCAGCTTCGACGCCATCTGTGACATAGAAGGCGAAACCGTGATGCTCGACGCGAAGTCCACGCGGTCCGGGGTGCACGAAGAGGTTGCCTTGCAGCTGTCCGCGTATTCCTACGCCGACCGCATCGTGACGCAGTCCGGCGAACACGCCGAGGTCCCGGAGATCCACGCGGGCGCGGTCCTTCACCTGCGGCCCGAAGGCTGGAAGCTCGTTCCGGCCCGTGTCGACTCGACAGTCTTTGACTACTTCCTGACGCTGCGGAAGGTCTTCGACTGGGTCACCACCGAATCGTCCACCGTCATCGGCGCACCGCTGTTCGAGTCCGTGGCTTCGACCGGCTCCGAACGACGCGCCACCACCAAGTAAGAGGGGAACTGTTTCATGGCAACGCACAAGGTCACATACGAAACCACCGACAAGCCGGACACGGCGAAGCTGCCCAAGGGTGCGACGGTCGAGACCATCTCGCCATTCCCGGCGCTGGTCACCGCGCACCGCCGAACCCTGCGAGTCAACCGTGTGGCGGACAACGACCTGAACGCGGCAACGGTGAAGATCGCGGCCGACAACGGGGATTTCAAGGGACTTCCGCTCACCGAAGCGCAGGCCCGCGAGATCGGCGAAGCCCTCACCAAGGCCGCCGACTTGGCCGCGAGTGAGCGCGTAGCGCGGGAGAAGGCCGCCGCTTCCAAGGTATTGCAGGACAAGCGCGCGGCGGACGCCCGACGGCTTGCGGAGTACTTGCGGCCGTCGCTGTACCGCGACCCGTACCCGCGCCTGGTGGACCCGTTCCGCTTCTGACTGAGAGAGGGGCCTAAGAACCCCTGTGGACCACTGGGGTCCACAAACGACAGCGAGGATATCCTTTGTCGCTGCGTATTTTCGAGACCGATCCGGATGCAAAGCCCAAAGCGCGTTCCACCTTCGCTGACGACATCGTCGGCCGGTTCCGCTCGGGCATCCTGATTGGCCGCCGCCCGCAGGCTCTGTCCGAGTGGCGCGTGACGTCTGATGACCCGGACGTCGCCGACCGCATGGCCGAGCTGTACGGCGGCACCCCGGAGGAGTGGGACACCGACAAGTCCGACAACCTTCAGGTGATGACCGACTCCGCGAGCGTGTCCGTCGTGATCGAGGACGCTTCCGCTCTGCGTACCCGGATGGCCCTCTACGGGCAGGCCGGGCCGATCCACATCTGTGACGGGGCGTACTTCATCGAAGGCCACCCCGAGGATGAGGAGATCGGCGACGCCTGCGGATGCCCGCGCGAACTGGTCAAGCGCAAGGAGCAGGCGAAGTCGGGCCGTGGCCCCAAGCCTGACATCCGGCTTCGCTTCCGCCTGGCGGACGACCCTGACCTTGGAATGTTCCTGTTCTCGTCCGGCTCGTGGTCTCTGGTGAACGACCTGCCGCAGATCGAGCGCGAGCTAGGCGCGGCCGACGGTCCGGTCAAGGCCGACCTGAAGTTGACCTTCGTCGAGTACGACACCAAGTCCGGCCGTCACGTCGAGTACCACCGTCCGGAGATCACCATCAGGGGCGCCGCTTAGGCGCTCGCCCAACCTGCCCCCGGGGCTGTCCCACGTGGACGGTCCCGGGGGCCTTTCGTCGTTTCATCAGGTCTCGCCCAGCTTGTGGTGCACACCCCACGCCGGCCGCGGGGACCCCATGGGGTGCACACCCCAACCGAGGAAGAGGGGGAAGACAGTTCATGCACGTTGACGCGCTGCTCAAGGCGCTTGGGGGCGGGGCCGTGCTCGACGACAAGGGCGGGGTCCTGGTCGCCTGTCCAGCGCACGCCGACGGGCGGCCGTCCCTGTTCGTCTCGCTCAAGCCGGACGGCCGGGCACTCATTCACTGCCGCGCCGGATGCTCGACCGACGACGTCTTGAAGGCGGCCGGGCTCAAGACCGCCGACTTGTTCCGGGTGACCGGAGAGCCGACCCTGTCCGACGTCCCGCCCGTCGAGCTCGACCCCGGCGCGGTCGCCGCACTCATGCAGTACGTGACCGCCGCAGCGGAGCACTTCTCCGGCTCAGTGAGCGCCGTGTACGCGTTGGACCGGTTTGGCCTGACCGAGGAGATGGGGCGGGAACTTCAGCTCGGCGACGACGACGGCACGGTGACCATTCGGGGCCGGGACTTCCGTACGCAGGCGTACACCGCTCACCCGCGTCTTGTCGTCCCGATGCTCGATTGGCACGGCTCACCGCGTGGGCTGCAAGGCCGTGACGTCGGCGGCGCGTGCCCGGCCCGGTGGGTGAATCTGGCGAGCCCGCAGGAGGGGATGCGGTGGAGCGCCACGGGCGTGTTTCGGACGTCGTCGAGCTTTGACACGGTGGTGGTCACCGAGGGACCCGGCGACGCGCTCACGGCCGTGGCCGCCGGATACACAGCCGTGGCCGTCCGGGGTGCCGGGGTAGCCCGGCAGGAACGGACAGCGCGAGAGCTGGTCGACGGCGCGGCGGACGGAGCCGTGTTCGTGATCGCGGGAGACAACGACCGCAGCGGCCGGGAGTTCAACGACGCGTTGGGCGCGCACTTGGCCGCACTCGGCGTTCCGGCCCGTGTGCTGAGCATCCCGGAGGCGCGCAAGGACTTGGCGGAGTGGCGGGCCGCGCAGGCCGTCGACTTCGCCGCAGCGTTGCACAAGGCCGTGTCCGACGCGCCCGCCTGGACGCCGACCGACCAGGCACCGCCAAAGATCCCCAAGCCGCGAAGGGAGCGCGTCCCGATGCAAGGTACCGACATTGCCAATGCCCGCCGGGCACTCGACATCGTGGGGCAGGACACGGCCTATGTGGACGGCGTGGGTTTTCTGACGTGGAACGGGAAAGTCTGGTCCGTGATGAGTCAGACCCGGGAAAGGGCTATCGGTCACCGGGTCGCCGACGCCATGACGGCCGAGCTTTCCGAGCTGCGGGAGAAGTTCGGCGACGAGTCGAGCATGTACAAGGAAGCGCTGAAGGTCACACGCCGGATGCACATGGATTCGGGCATCCGGGCCGCGCTGGAACACCTGCGCACGATCACCGGCCGAGAGGTCGAGGACTTCGACGCTCGACCACATCTGCTCACCTTCGCCAATGGCACCGTGGATCTCCGGACGGGCGAGCTGCGCAAGCATCACCGCGACGACCGGTTGACCAAGCTCATCCGGCAGGACTTCGACCCGGATGCGCAGTGTCCACGATGGATTCAGTTTCTCGGCGAGATCTTCCCAGTGGACCCGGAGCTTCCCGCATACATGCGGCGGTTGATCGGATATGGCATTACCGGCGAGACCCGCGAACATGTCTTCGCCTTGCTCTACGGTCACGGCAGTAACGGAAAGTCTGTCTTCGTCAACACGTTGGCGGACGTGCTGCGTGGCATTACCGGGCACGTGTCCCAAGCGGCCGTCGCCTACCAGCGGTCCTACGACCCGGGTGCGGCGAACCCGGCCCTTGCCGCCTTGCGCGGGGTGCGACTCGCCGTGATGTCGGAGCTATCCGAGGGGCTGCGGCTGAACGAGGCCCTGTTGAAACAGCTCACGGCGGGCGACCCGGTTACCGCGCGCGAGCTGTACAAGGGAGTCTTTACGTTCGAGCCGACCGCGCTCATGCTCATGGCCACCAACTACCGGCCCGATGTGCGTGGGCAGGACGATGGCTTTTGGCGCAGGACGAGGCTTATCCCGTTCACGCGCTCGTTCGGAGACGAAGACAAGGACCCGATGCTTGCGCGGACTTTGCTCGACGAAGCGCCGGGAATCCTTGCGTGGGCGGTGAAGGGGGCGGCCGAGTGGTACGCGGATGGACTGCGGGAGCCGGACTCGATCCGGGCCGCCGTCGCTGAGTACCGGCAACAGTCCGACTTAATGGACGGCTTCCTGCCGGGCGTGCTCGTGCACGACCCGAAGGGAGCAATCACGCAGAAACAGGCGTGGGACATGTTCCAGAACTGGCGTGACGAAGAGCAGGTCATGCAAGTGATGCGTTGGGGTCCAAGGGATTTCGCGAGAAATCTGGAGTCCCGCAAAGTGACTCGCGTCAAGAAGTCGGTTGGTCAAACACTTGTCGGTGTGCGCATGGCGCGACCGGATGAGCATCAGGCGGGCTAGCCCGCACAGCACATCAGAGCGGGCCGGGTCACGAAGGTTTCCGTGTGGCCCGGTTCTTCTGCGCGCCAGAAAGGGGGATGATGCGCGAACAGCTCTACCGCATTGCCGGTAACCCGGTCACGATCCGGATTCCCGAGACCTCCGATGATCTCCGCGCGTTCCTGGATTGGTGCCGCACCAACCACAAACGTCCGGTTGCTTTCGACACCGAGACGACCGGGCTCGACATCTTCACGCCGGGGTTCCGGGTGCGCCTGGTCCAGTTCGGCACCGGGCGCGACGCGTGGGTGATCCCGCTCGACGCGGCGGCCGGGCTTGGGTGCGCAGCCCATTCCGCGGTTCGTAAGGCGCTCGAATCGTTGCCGTATCTGTTGGCGCACAACGCAAAATTCGATGCGCTCGCCGTGTCGGTACACCTGGGCGTCGACTTGGTGGACCTGTGGGGCCGGATCACGGACACGCGGATTCTGGCGCACTTGCTTGACCCGCGTGGCCAGCAGGACCCCGGCGGTATCGGTCACGGGCTCAAGCCGTTGTCCGCTCGGCATGTCGACGCGGACGCGCCGGACACGCAAACAGGTTTGTACGCCGAGTTCCGCAAGATCGGCCACACGAAACACACCGGGTGGGCCGCCATCGCGTGGGACAACGAGCTGTACACGTTGTACGCCGGACTGGACGTCATCCTGACCGCGCGCCTGTTCGCGGTACTCGGCCCGCTTGCTCACGATGGCGGGTACGAACGGCTCTCCGAGTTCGAGCACGCCGTAGCGCTCGTGTGCGCGCGGATGGAAGCGCGCGGCTTCCTGCTGGACGTCGAGTACACCGAGACGTTGGCGTCCCGATTGCTCGCCGAAGCCGACGAGTGGACCGCCGTAGCCCGCCGGTACGGGATTACGTCGGTGAACGCGCCCGCGCAGATCTCCGCCGCGCTCGAAGGCATGGGCGAGATCCTCACGGAGACAACGGACTCCGGCGCGCTCAAGGTGGACAAGGAAGTCCTGTTGCCATTCGCGGACTTGGACCGCAAGTGGCAGCGGATCGGAGCTCGTGACGCGAATCCGCTTGCGGACGCGGTACTTCGCGCGAAGCGCGCGGCGAAGTGGAAAACGTCTTACGCGGACGCGATGCTTGCGCTTCGGGACTCCGGCGGCCGGATTCATCCGGACATCACGAGCTTGGCGGCCCGAACGGCGCGGATGTCGATTTCCCGGCCGCCACTTCAGCAACTTCCATCCGGGGACTGGGTGATCCGGCGGGCCATGCAAGCCGAACCCGGGTGCGTGGTCGGCACGGTGGACTACCAAGCCGTGGAAATGCGGATTCTTGCGGCGCTGTCCGGCGACGTGCAGATGACCGCAGCGATCCACGCGGGACGGGACTTGCACGGCTTCACCGCCGAGCTGATCTACGGCCCGGAGTTCACCGAGTACCACCGCAAGATCTGCAAGGGCGTGGGCTTCGGCAAGGTCTACGGCGGTGGAGCCGACACGCTGTCTCGGCAGACCGGAGCACCGCTGGACCAGGTGAAGGCCGCCATCCGGGCTTATGACCGGGTGTACGCCGGGGTGCGCCGCTACTCGAAGCGCTTGCAGAACCGCGCCGAATGGGGAGCAAAGGAAGTCATCACGCCGTCCGGGCGGCGGCTCCCACTGGACCGCAGACGGCTCTATGCCGCAACGAACTACATGGTCCAGTCGACGGCGCGGGACGTGCTCGTCGAAGCCCTGTTGCGCCTCGACGAGCGCGGGTTGACCGACTACCTACGGCTTCCGGTTCACGACGAAGTGGTGTTCTGCGCGCCGCGCGCCGATGCCGACGAGATCGGCCGGGAGATTCAAACGGCCATGGCGGTCGACGACTTTTTCGGCGTGCCGCTCACGACTGACTTGGAGATCGGCGGACGCACCTGGGGATCTCTCTACGGTGCCGCCGCATAAGAAAGGGGGGATCAATGGCGCGTTGCCGCTGCGGCACAACCGAAGGTGTCCGCGTGTATCCGATGTGGCCGCGCAAGCTCGTCCTATGCCGCTCGTGCGCCACCGACCACTTCAAGGCCCGCCGCCGACAAGAGACCGCGCGGGTACTGGCGGCCTACGGGGACGTGGACCGGGCCGCCCTGCGAGCCGAAGCGCACCACATCGCGCTCCGCTGTGAGGCCGCGTCCGTGTTGGGGTGCACACCACAGGCAGGTACTCGAGCCGGCCGCGGGGACGACGTGGGGTGTGCACCCCAACCCGCAGATGACCTGGGCGCCTGCCTGGACGCACTCGCCGGGCAGGCCGTGAGGTACTTCCGCGAGTTCGGAGACCAGGCGTACCGGGCCTTCCCGAACTACCGGGATCGGCAACGCGCCCGGGGTCACGCCGTGCGGGCCGCTGATCGGGCCGTGTACGCGCTGCCCTATGACGTGCCGTGGCTGCGCAGGCTCTACCGCGACCGGTGCGCCTACTGCGGCGACAAGGCCGCGCACATCGATCACGTGTGGCCGCTCGTCCTGGGAGGTGACGACGCGCCGTGGAACGTCGCTCCGGCCTGCGAGACGTGCAACCTGTCCAAGGGACCGAAGACGCTCGCCGACTGGCTCCCCGGCCGACTCGACGGGCTTCTCGCCGACAAGCGGACGGCGGTCCGTGAGCTGTGGCGAACGTGGGCGCAGGAGTGAGCGACGCGGGGAAGGTCTGCCGGGCCTGCGGCGAGACGAAGCCGCTTGCGGAGTTCTACCGCCGGGCGTCGAGCAAGGACGGGCGCCGGAGCGTGTGCATCCCGTGCGCCCGGCAGGCCGCCGCGCTCCGGCACCAGGCCACCCGGGACGCGGCCCGCAACCGGCGGTACCTCAACCGGTACGGCATCACGGCCGCCGACGTGGACGAGCTGCGCGCCCAACAGCGCTACCGGTGCGCAGTCTGCGGCCGACATGAAGACCGGCTTCCCCTTGGACTCATGGTCGACCATGACCACGTGTCCGGCACCGTGCGCGCCTTGCTGTGCCACTCCTGTAACGCGGGCATCGGGCACTTTCGCGAGTCCCCAGAGATCCTGCGGGCCGCTATCGCGTATCTCGCGCGCGCGGACGAATTGCTAGCCATTGCCGACATTGAGAGGGATCAATGAAATGAGCATGAGAGCCGATAGCTTTATCGCGATTGCCGCGCGTCTCCGACGGGCCGCCTTTACGTTTGAGAAGGCCGCCGGATTGGCTGACGTGGCATCGGTAGCTGCCCCCAAAGCGCTGGTCTCGTCGTCACGCGACGGAGTCAACCGGCCGGTTGAGGACATCGTCCTGGCCCGCGAAGGACGGGGGATGTACGGCGCTCTGGAGGCCACACGTCGTCACGCGGTGCAAGCGGTACTGCATGCCGAGACGGCGACCCGTCGAGCGCGCCACGCGGCGGACATGCTTGAAGAGTCCTAGGTCGGTCCACCAGAGGACGGAAGTTCACTCGAACGGCCTAGCAACTCAAGGTGACTTGCTTGTGATCGTCGTCACCCAGGCAAGGAGATGCAATATGCGACCTGCAAAATGCCCTCCGTGCGTGCGTTTCGAGCAATTGACAGGTATCGAACGTAGGTTCGATTTACGTGCAGGTAGGCCGTAGGTTTCAGGATGGCGGCAAAGTGCCTATCGGGACGCTGTGCGGGTTTTGTGCGTCTTTTGTGCGCGCTTCCGAGCGTTACGGGTTTCGCGGAACTTTATTTCCTAGACATACGTTCGGCGACTCGCGCTAGCTTGATCATTCGAGGGTAGGGGCGTCGGGGGACGCACGAAGGAGGAAGTGGTTTGACCACGGGCAACGCCCGGCAAAGTGAACTAGTCACTACGCTGCGTAAACAAATTGATGCGGGGAAGTCGGTACAGGCACAAGGCGCGGCACTGTCGGGCCACATTGCACGGCTAGCAAGCAATACCGTCGCAGGCGAGGCTCACGCCGACCCGCGAACCACTCCCGAACTGCTCGCGGGAGTGACGAAGGGGGATCACTCGGCCGAGCTGCCGCTGTACGTCCGGGTGGCGACCGACTTGGAGCGCACCGCCGCGAGGATCGCGGGAGACTCGGCGCTCAGCCGCGAAGACCTTCACCAGGAAGGCGCTGTCCGCCTTCTCGAAGACGCCCGCTCCGGCCTGATCGGCGAGCGCTTCGGTGGCAACGTCGGCCCGTACATCGGGCGCGCTGTAAGCCGCCATCTCGTGGACCTGGTCGACTCACAACGGCCCGGCCGACCGAAGGTCCCTGGACGAGAACGGCGCAAGCTTCGCGAAGCTCTCAACGCCACCGCGCACGAAGGCGGCACCTACAACACGATTGCGGCCGTTCAGTACGCACGCTCCCATTTCGGCTGGAGCCTCGCGGCGTTCTGGGCGGTCCACGGATCGGCATTCGGCACACCGGTTCAATGGGACGACGCGGCGACGACGGCCGGACTCACCTACGCCGACATGACCGCCGACCCAACGGCCACCGACGAGCTAGACCGAGTCGAAGACCGCGAAGACGTCCGGCGGCTACTGGAACGCGCCAATCTCACCGACCGTGAGCGCGAAGTCATTGATGCCGTGTGCGGGTTCACCGGTAGTGCCTCAACAAATGAGGAAGCCGCCGAGTTGCTCGGGGTGTCGGTACGCCACGTACGCCGGTTGCGGTCGTCGGCACTCGAAAAACTGGGGATGGCCGCCGACGAAATCGGGATCACCCATGAAGGGCTCGCAGACGACGAATGCCCGGAAATAGTCGCGCCACGAACACCGTATTTCGACCCGTGCCGGGCTGCTTAACACGCACAATACGAAGCTCAGGGGGAAATTGAATGTACATTTACCGTTGCGCGACCGATGACGCCGACTACATCGGTTTGGCCTCATCGAGCCACTCGGTATTGATCACGATCAACGAGGCAGACAGCACAGACGGCTACGCGGACGCGGCCGAGCTGGACCTCACCGGCTCTGACGCCCGCTCCGTCGCCGACAAGCTCCGCATCGTGCTCGCGGGAACTGGCAAGGCCGGAGAAGTCTGCGGGGTCTACGTCGGGCGGACCGAGTCGGACAAGGGCGTCCTGATCTCGGTAGGTGTCGACGGAGGAGGCAACCGCAGCGTCATCCTGTCCAGCGCTCAAGCGGCCGACTTCGCCGACCGCATGACCGTCACCGCGTCAGAGGTCGACGACCGCAGCACGGAAGCCGCCACGGTCGACCAGCGCGCGGCCTTCGCCGAGCTGACCCGGCGGGCCGCCGCGCTGAAGATCACGGCCACCGTGTTCGAGGTCGCAGAGGTCGACCTTTTCGACGCGGCGGAGTGGGTCGCAACCGAGACCGAGAGCGAGGCCGCCGCGTGATGGCGGCCGTCACCCTGCAACGGGTCTCACCCTGCGAACACGGTGTGACACACCACATCGTCGAACTTCCTGCCGGAGCGAGCTTCTCGGTTCGCGAGTGCCGCACGAAGGCAGGAGTACCGCGAACGCACGTCGTCACCGCAGCGCGATACCCGCACTCGGTCGACCGGAAGTAGACGCGAGATCCGCTCGACCTGGAACAGGTCAATTTCACCTTGGGGTGCACACCACGACCGGTCACCGCGGCCGGCGTGGGGTGCACACCACAAAGACCTTGTAGTGCGCACCACAAATGCGTTTCGCCCCGCCGACGAAGTTCAAGAAAAATGAAACACAACCCGACGTCGGGGCGATATGGTGAGAGAGATAGATGGGGAATTGAGAGTGAGGAACATTCAGTGGCACAACGAGTAGCGGTCGAAATGGTGTGCGACATTGACGGCACCCCCGGCGCGGACACCGTGCTCTTCGGCCTGGACGGTCTGTCGTACAGCATCGACTTGTCCGACGAACGCACGGAAGACCTGCGGCAGATTCTCGCGCCTTACGTCACCAACGCCCGCCGCGTCGGTGGCCGAAAGGTGCGCGGCACCGGTACGCCCGTGGCGACAACGCCGCGCAGCGAGAAGCCGGGCCAGATGCGCGTATGGCTGCGCGCGAACGGGCACCCCGTGTCCGACCGAGGCCGCGTTTCCGCTGACCTGGTGAAGGTCTACGAAGACGCTCACCAGGCGCCGGAGCCCGTGAAGGCCAAGGCGGCTCGTAAGCGGCCACAACGCAGGCTTGCGGCCGTCAAGTAGCGCCAAAGGTGGTACGGGCGTGCAGGGCCGCGCTGGTACCCTGAGCGCGTCTCGGGCAGGGACGGACTTACACGCCGGTTCTAGCCCGAGCGGGAAGGCCCTCTATCTTTACAGATAGGGGGCCTTTCTCTTAGCCAATTCTTTGGCGCACAAGCAAAGTAACCTTTTGAGCGAACGGGACGATAGAAAGCCGTGACTAACACCCTGCCGAAGCTCCGCCGCCGGGCCGCTGCATTCGCCGCCATCGTGGCCGCTGTTCTCCTCACGTCTGCGTGCGGCAGTGAACCCGCTCCCGCTCCCGCTACTGCCCCGGCCCCGGCTGTCTCGTCATCGATCCCAGCCACGCCCGCGCCCGTCGCCGACGCGGCGAGTATCGCACTCAGCGAACGTTTTCACGCCGACAACGCATCCGCGCCGTGGCACGACAAAGTCACCCTGGTAGAGCTCGACGGGGCCGCCGTCATCGTCATGTCAACCCTCACCAAGAAAGACAAGACGACCACGGTAGCGATATGCGAAGCCGCGCACGAGTCGGCCAAGGCGTCCAAGGTTGACTTTTACAGCGTCACGGTGCGCAGTGCGGAAGACCGCGCGCTTGCCTACCAGAATGACAAGTACGGCCCGGAGAAGTGCCAGAACTGATCTCAGGCACAACAGAGGCCCCCTCCCCGCGCCGAGAGGGGGCCTCATGCTTGCGGTCGGGTGCTCACAACCGCCCAGCGATAGCCAATATCTCCTTCAGGACTGCGTCCTGCCTCCGCATGAACTCGTCGAGCGACTCGCAGCCCGCATCAAATATCCGCTTCGCGGTGTCGACGCCTTCTAGATTGACGCACCCAGTTATGGCGGTCTCGAAATCCACGAGCGCCGCATTCCATTTTTCCATCGTGAGATCTAGTCCTCCGGTGACGTCGCCGTCTACCAAGTTAGCGACACGCAGAAGAGCGGTCCTTACGTCGCCACTGCTCACGCTGCATCGGGTGAAGTCGGCGCAGGAGACTCGCCGCCTATCCCAGTGGCCGTGTAGTACATCTTGCTGAACGAATCCTCATCGGTCCGACGAGGTTCTCCAAATACTCTTCCCGCGCTTCGAAGACGCCTGAGAGCCGAGTACAGGTCCTTATCGGGCATCTTTAGCTGCGGCCTAAGCACGTCGAACGTAGCGCCGTTGGGATACTTGCAAAGCGCTTCCAGTACGGCGCGACACTCTGCGTCGATTGTCATTTCTCGTTGGTCCTCAGTTTCAAACATGCCGTGTTCAGATTGGATCTTCTGGCTTCAAGATATGCGGCTCTGGCCAACTCGCCGGGATCGCGCACAGCTTGTCGCGCACGAATACGGGACGAGCTTTGCTTTCGTCAGGGATGTTCAAGGCTGCGATCATGATGCTTTCGGCTTGGCCGTGCAGGCTCCAGCAAACGAAGTCTGGCAAGAACGGGCTTCCATTCTCGACGCGCATGGCTCCGAAGGCCGAAGCGCTCTCCGGACTGCGAACGACCAGAACATCCGTGTACGATCCTCGCTCGATCAACGCGCCAAGTCCCGTGAAGTCTTTGCCTGCCCCGAAGCAGCACAGTGTCCAACCGCGTTGGCGTAGAGCATCGAATTGCTCGCCCAGGTCAGGCACGGTCTACTTTGGGCTTGAAAGGAACTCGAACTGTAGGCGCATCCATTCTTCGGGGATGCAGCCGTTTTTATTGTCTCGAAGCTCGATCACTGGCGCGCCGGGGGTTGGCTTCGGCAAGTCCAAGAGCGCAGAGAACACCACTTCGGATTGGCCGACACATGCCCACGCGACAGACGAAGGCTTGAAGGCGTTTGTCTCCCCATCTGCCGTGAGTTTGAGGTTTGCGCGGTACGCGTTCGCGGTGTTATCGCCATGCAGGGCGAATACATCCGCGTACTCTTCGCGAAAATAGATGTAAGCCAGTCCAACTACTTCGGCTTCATTCCTGAAGCAGACTTTGGTCCACCTTTCGTGTTTGAGTGCGTTCATCATGTCGTCGCTGTTCATTGCGAAATTCCAACCTTCGTGTTTTCTGACGTGGTGCGTCGGTCGCGTTGCGTGGGGTAGGCCGGGATTCGTACGGTCATCTCAGAGGTTCGCGGCTCAGGAACACGCGAGCCGTTGAGTATGTGGTCTTTCACGTACGGCCCGACCCGGACAGTCAGGGGTGGCGCGGCTTCCGGTGTAAGCGGCTCTTTCCAGCGTCGGGCGGACTCGGTGGACGCTTCCTCTCGGATACGGGCAATGAGCTGGTCGACGGTTGGCCCGGATGAGGGGCGTGGATGCCTTCGACGCCACTCGACATAGACGCCGACCGCGCACGCGAGCGTGAACAGGCCGATCCCAACGGCCAAGCCCCAAGGGTTCGGTACGCGGTCGGTCATGAGTCCTCCACCAAGCAGAAGACTTCCGCGCCTGCAAAGCGGAGACGATCAAGTAGGACGTCTTGCAGAAACCCGTTTCTCGCCAGATGTCGGAGAGTGGGGATGATGACGTAATGAGCATCGGTACGCTGAACTTCTTCTAGAAGCTCCTCGAACGCGTCGTGTACACCGCACACGAATTCAGGGAAGATGCCTGCCAGGGCTAGGCCCTTGCGTGCGGCGAAGAACCCGAATTCCAGCTCCATTCGCTGGACCTTGTCGTCTTCGATGTCGGGCGGGACCCGCATGTACGCGTAGGCGACTGGAGCGCTACTCGCTTCCCCGTTGACAACAGTCTGACTAGTCAGAGTCGACGTCATGGCGTCCACTCCGCCTCGTGCGCTCGCGCACGGCGTGTTCGCGCGCTCGCGTCGCAATGATGAAGCGTCCCCACGTTCTTACCTCCCGCATCGGTGCGGCTTGTAGAGGACGAAGGCACAGTCCCGTGCCGCTCGACTGACGGTAGGGAAGATCAAGAGCCCGAAGGGACAGTAAAGGGACAGTCCGTTCGGAGTACGTAACTCCCCGTTCGGGTTACGCAGGTACGATTGAGGTGGAATTGACCAACACCTAGCGGAGGCTCACACGTGGATATGAGCATCGGCACCCGTATCGCAACGCAGCGTAAGCTAGCGGGCTGGTCACAGGTCCAATTGGCTGACAGAACTAACTACGCACTGTCAACAGTCAAGAAGGTTGAGCAAGGGCGGGAACCCGCGTCGCCTGCCCTTGTGGCGACCGTGGCGCGTGTTTTGAAGGTCGAGCCCGAAGAACTGACGGGCACGCCGTACACCGAGACGATCGAGGCTGATGGACCGCTCGAAGGGCTCTCTGACCTGCGGGCCGTGCTGACGGAAGGGCAGTACGTCCAGCAAGTGCAGCCAGAGCCACTCGACACGCTTTTTGCCGAGATGGACGCGATTAACAAGCTCTATCGCAACGACAAGGGCCGGATTGCTCTTGCGCGTCTGCCGATCCTTCTTAGGCAGGCTCACGGCGCGGTCAGGGAGGCAGCCTCTGATGAGGACCGTGGGCGCGCCTTCTCGTTGCTCTCGGCTGGGTATGTGACCGCTGAACGGCTGTTCCGCCGATTCGGGTACATGTCGCTCACTACACCGGCCGTCGACCGGCTGGAGTGGGTTGGCGCGCAGGCCAATGACCGTCTTTACGCTGCTCAAGCAAAGGTCAAGCGTGCGCGTCTGCTGATGTACCTAGGGGCCACCGACGTAAGCCTGTCGCTCGTTGAACAGGGGCTAGACGACGTCACCGGTGACGACGAACCCGCCATTGCGGTGCGCGGCTACGCACACTTGGCAGGCGCAATCTCAGCCGCACGCGGCAGGCGACCCGACATCGCTCGTGCACACATCGCGGAAGCTCGGAACCTCGCTAAGCGAGTTGCAGGCGAGAGTGACGCCTACGGAACCCTTTTCGGCGTCGGCAACGTCGGCATCCACTCGTGCGCTGTAGAGCTCGAAGCCGGGGACCCCGAACGCGCTGCGAGCGAAGGCATGGCGCTCAAACTTCCTACTGGCATTGCACCGCCACGGGCCGGGCACCACTGGCAGGACACGGCGCGCGGCTGGTTGCTCGCCGGGCAACCGACCCATGCCTTGGATGCGCTGAACCGTGCTCGTAAAGTCGCACCGCAGCAAACCCGTCTTCACCCGAGCGTGCGCGAGACGCTACGTGGCATCGCGGAGGCCGAGCGGCGAAGGAATGAAAGTCTGGCGTCATTTGCCGGTTGGGTAGGTATGAAGATCTGACCCGCCTTCGACTGTCGGTGCTCCGTGTCATGATCGGCCCGCACCGGTAGGGAGGGGGCGCGTTGGATGACGTCGAAGCAATCGCCAGGGCTGTGCGGAAAGCGATCAACGCCGCCGAGCGTGGACGGTCGCACCTGGAAAAAGTCGGTGGTCTGCTGTCCGAGCTGCACGGGCACTACAGCAAGGCGTTCGCAGGGTCGACCAATCAGGAAGTGACCCCGCTTGCGGGGGACGTTGAGCGTGTACGCGTCGAGGAACTCGCGCCCCTGATCACCCGTCTTGTCCAGGCTCAACGCGACCTTGAGGCATACGCTTCGCGGCTCATTGGGCCACCTCCGGCAGAACCGCAGGTCAACCCGGGTAAGTCTGAGCCTGAGCCCCGCGGCCGGCATGGGGTGCACACCACAACCAAGAAACCGGCCCCGGTCTCTCAAGAGCGGCTCGACGGACAGCGCGCCGAGTTGCCGCCCCCGGTCATCAAGAACAGCGGAGCCAAGACGCACGGCCGATGGGCTGCCGACGATGACAGCGCCGAGTTCGCGCCCATCAAGAGCGGCATGAAGGACGACATGTACAAGCAGACGGCCGCTCACCTGGAGTCCATCGGCATGGGGCAATACGCCATCGCCTCGCACGTCGAGCCCAAGCTAGCCGTACACATGGCGCAGACCGGTTTGACGAACGTCGTCGTGACGATCAACAACACGCCGTGCCCCGGCCCCCTGGGCTGCGACACCCTCCTACCTGCCGTGTTGCCCCCAGGCGCGACACTGACCGTGCACGGCACCGCCGAAGACGGCACGCCGACCACCCACACGTATCGAGGAAGGCCGAAGCAATGATCGAGGCGTGGTACGAGGGCCACACCGACAAGCCCGTGATCGTCACGACCGGGGAAGACCTGGAGCGGGTCCTTGACGACGTCGTGGCTGCTGGAGCCTTGCAGATGGCGCAGCTCATCACGGACGGCGACACCAACAAACCACACCTGTTCGTCGGGCTCAACGGCGACCGGGGAACGCTTCGCTACGCAGCTCCGGACGTACCCACGTCCTACAGCAAGAACACCGGTACGCCGTTCCCTCTCCCGGAGTGGGAAGACATCACGTACTACTTCGGCCGCGCGGACTTCGAGTACCCCGACGACGCGGAGATCCCTGTCACGGTCGTGAGGGAAGCGGCTCACGAGTTTCTGACCACCGCCGGGCAGCGGCCAACAGGCGTCGAGTGGACCAGCGCGCAGGACTGGCCATGATCGACCCCCGACCGCTCGACTTCGACGACCAATGGAACGTCCGCGAACGTGACCCGCAATGGACCGTCGAGATGCCCGCCGACGCGGCCGGATGGAGCGCAGTTCTCGGCAAGAACGCCGTCCGGCTGACCCGCGAAGCCGACGACGTCACCGCACGATCCACACGAGCCGTCAGCCTGCCCGATGCCGTCTTGCCCTCGTTGATCGCAGCGCTCAGAACCGTACAGAACACGGAGGCTTGCAAGGCCGACGACGGCAAGCCGACAGGTTCCTGGACTCACATTTTCGACGCAGACCGGACGGAGCTTTACGGGGCGCTGTACGTGCTGGACCGCCGTTCAGCGTCTAAGTGCCGATTCCAGATCCGCTATGGCGACCTTCCCGCAGGCGTGCGCGCGGTCGCCCTCGCGGTGAACTATCTCGCCTAAAGCAGAAGGCCCCCACCTGTGAGGATGGGGGCCTTGAGGCCTGCGTACCGGTACGCACCGGGTACACACGAGCACCGATAGGGCTAGGTAGCGATCGGTACTGACCAGCACGATTTCAGCAGGTCATAGCGCCTACCGCTGCGTTTGCGCAGGTCAGTGACCGGCACCTTGTGAAGGGAGCCTTCACACAATCCAGCTTGGTGAAGGCTCCCTTCACACAGGAGAGCCGCGCGAGCCCCAAAGCCCGGGCCCCGCCTCCATGATCATGAAGCGCTAGACGTTTGTACGTACAGGAAGCAAGATCCGGCGCCTGCCGTCAGCCCCGCTGGTCCGCCCTGGTTTTTGGGTGGTCGCTTAGGGGGCGGTAGGGGTGTGGCTGGGTTCTTTTTCGGCCGTACGGTGCCGTTAGGGCGTGTTTCTCGGATCGGGCACGCGATAGCCGCGCCCAGGTGGCCCCTGGCGGCACCGCGGTATCACCCGAGTACAACCCGGTACGAGGGCGATGCCGCGGCACCACCAGGAACCACCTGGATCACGACTCTCACGCACCCCATCCGAGAAACACGCCCTACTGGCGAAGGCCGATTCCTGTCCGCAAGAACGGTTTCTAGCGTGGAGTGCGTAGATGAGCGAGCCCGGCAACGTGGTTTCTGACGCCGTACAACAGCCGGACAAGAAGGCGCTGGTGCGCCGTTTGGAGGCGCTGCCGACGTCGGAGCAGCTCCGGTTGCTGATCGATCTGGTGGTCAAGCAGGCCACGGACGCCCTGAGGAAGATCAGGCCGGACAGCAAGACCATCGTCGACGCCGAACGCGCGTTCCGCGACATCGGGCTCGACTCGCTCGCTCTCGTCGACCTGCACCAGCGGCTGAACACCGCGACCGGGCTGGCGTTGCCGCCGACCGTCGTCTTCGACTACACGACCGCGGCCTCGCTCGCCGCCTACGTGCGGACCGAGGTGCTCGGGCTCGCGCCAGAGGACGCCGTCGCCACGCAGCAGATCGCCTCGTACGCGGACGACGAGCCGATCGCCATCGTCGGTATCTCCTGCAAGTTCCCCGGTGGAGTGCTCAACGCCGACGACCTGTGGCGGCTGGTCGACGAGGGGCGCGAAGTCCTCGGCGAGTTCCCGGACAACCGCGGCTGGGCGCTCGACACGATGTTCGACGAGAACCCGGAGGAACCGGGCAAGAGCTATGTCACCAAGGGGGGCTTCCTGCCCGACGCCCCCGACTTCGACGCGGACTTCTTCGGCATCAGCCCGAAGGAAGCCGTCGCCATGGACCCCCAGCAGCGCGTGACGCTCGAAGCGGCTTGGGAAGCACTCGAACACGCCGGCATCGACCCGACGACTCTCAAGGGCACTCAGGCGTCTGTCTACGTCGGCGCCGAGGTGCACGAGTACGGGGTAAGGGTTCACGAAGCCCCTGAGGGCCTTGACGCCTACCTGATGACCGGTACCGCCCCCAGTGTCACCTCCGGCCGTGTCGCGTACGTCTTCGGTTTCGAAGGCCCCGCGGTCACCGTCGACACCGCGTGCTCCGGCGCGATCGTCTCCCTCCACCTCGCGAGCCAGGCGCTCCGGCGCGGCGAGACGCAGCTGGCGCTTGTCGGTGGTGTCTGCGTCATGGGCAGCCCCGGCATCTTCACCAGCTTCAGCCGCCAGCGCGGCCTAGCGCCCGACGGACACGTCAAGGCCTTCGCGGCCGCGGCCGATGGCACCGGGTTCTCCGAGGGCATCGGCCTTCTCGTCGTCGAGCGGCTGTCCGACGCCGTCGCGAACGGGCACAACGTGCTCGCCATCGTGCGGTCGACCGCGGTCAACCAGGACGGCGCGTCCAACGGCCTCACCGCGCCCAGCGGCACCTCGCAGCAGCGGCTGATCCGCCAGGCGCTCGCGGTCGCCGGGTACACCTCCGACGACGTCGACGTGGTCGACGCGCACGGCACCGGCACCAAGCTCGGTGACCCGATCGAGGCGCAGGCCATCCTCGCCACCTACGGCAAGGGCCGCTCGGAGGGCCACCCGCTCTGGCTCGGCTCGAGCAAGCCCAACCTCGGCCACACCCAGGCCGCCGGTGGCGTTGCCAGCATGATCAAGATGATCATGGCGATGAAGCACGGCCGGATGCCGAAGTCGCTCAACATCGACGCGCCGACGCCGAACGTCGACTGGTCGGTCGGTGACGTCAAGCTGCTCACTGAGCCGGTCGCCTGGGAGCCGAACGGCCGCCCGCGCCGCGCCGGTATTTCCTCGTTCGGCATCAGCGGCACCAACGCGCACGCCATCCTCGAAGAGCCGCCCGCGGTCGAAGAGGTCGAGCACTCCGAAGCGCCTGCCGCGCTCACCCCGCTCGTCGTCTCCGGCAAGACCGAGCAGGCGCTGCGCGCGCAAGCCGAACGTCTCGTGTCCTTTGTGGACGCGAACCCGGACGCGAACATCGCCGACTACGCCTACTCGCTCACGCACACCCGCGCGACGCTGACCAACCGCGCGGTCATCCTCGCGGAGTCCACAGAGGACTTCGTCAAGGGCCTGCGCGCGGTCGCGGAAGACAAGAAGAAGACCCCGGGTGTCCATGTCGGCGCCGCCATCGGCGGACGCACCGCGTTCCTGTTCACCGGCCAGGGCTCCCAGCGCCTCGCCATGGGCAAGGAACTCATCGACAAGTACCCCGTGTTCGCCAAGGCCTTCGAGAACGCCGTCGGCTACCTCGACCTCCAGCTCGAAGTTTCCCTGTGGGACGTCGTCTTCGCCGAAGAGGACCTGCCAGAGGGCGAGCTGATCAACCAGACCATGTACGCGCAGTCGGCGTTGTTCGCGATCGAGGTCGCGCTCTACCGCCTGCTCGAATCCTGGGGCGTCAAGCCGGATTACCTCGCCGGGCACTCGATCGGTGAGCTGGCCGCCGCGCACGTCGCGGGCGTGCTCAGCCTCGACGACGCCGCGACGCTGGTCGCCGCGCGCGGCCGTCTCATGCAGGAACTGCCGACCGGTGGGGCCATGGTCGCGCTGCAGGCGTCGGAAGAAGAAGTACTGCCCTGGCTGAACGGTCACGAGGACAAGGTCAGCATCGCCGCGATCAACGGCCCGAACTCGGTCGTCATCTCCGGTGACCACAACACGGTCATGGAGATCACCGGCCGCTTCCAGGCGGACGGCCGCAAGACCAAGCAGCTGCGGGTGAGCCACGCTTTCCACTCGCCGCTGATGGAGCCGATGCTCGCCGAGTTCTACAAGGTCGCCCGTATCCTCAAGTACAACGCGCCGAAGATCCCGGTCGTGTCCAATGTGACCGGACGCCTCGCCACCGCCGAAGAGCTCTGCTCGCCGGACTACTGGGTCCAGCACGTGCGCGGCGCGGTCCGCTTCCGCGACGGCATCGCCTGGCTCGAGGAGCAGGGCGCCACCACGTTCGTCGAACTCGGCCCCGACGCCGTGCTCGCCGCGATGGGCCAGGAGTGCGTCAGCGACTCCGCCATCAAGTTCGTCGCCACCCTGCGCCGCAACCGCGAGGAGAACCCCGAACTCCTCGGCGCGCTCGCCCAGATCCACGCGAACGGCGTCAAGGTCGACTGGTCCGCGTTCCTCAAGAACTCGGGCGGCCGCAAGATCACGCTGCCCACCTATGCCTTCCAGCGCAAGCGTTTCTGGCTGGAGAAGCCGGAATCCGGCGGCGACGCGTCCAGCCTGGGACTACTGGCCGCGCAGCACCCGCTGCTCGGCGCGGTCGTCGGCCTCGCTGGCAACGACGGCGTCGTGCTCACCGGCCGCGTCTCGCTGCGCGCCCAGCCGTGGCTCGGCGATCACGTCATCTCCGGTGTCCCGCTGCTCCCGGGCACCGCGTATGTCGAACTCGCCGTCCGCGCCGGTGACCACGTCGGCTGCGATCTGCTTGAGGAACTCACCCTCGAAGCTCCGATGGTCCTGCCGGACAACGGTGGCCTCGCGCTGCAGGTCGTCGTCGGCGACGCCGACTCGACCAACCGCCGCAGCGTCGACTTCTACTCGCGTGGCGAGGACGCCCCGCTCGACGCGCCTTGGGTGCGTCACGCCAGCGGTGTGCTCACCAGCGGTGCCCCCGCACCGGCCTTCGGCCTCGCCGAATGGCCGCCCGCCGGTGGCGAGAAGATCGACATCTCGACTCTCTACGCCGACATCACCAACCAGGGTTACGGCTACGGCGCGACCTTCCAGGGCCTCAAGGCCGCGTGGAAGGCCGACGGCGTGGTCTACGCCGAGGTCGCGCTGCCGGACTCGGTCAAGAACGACGCCGCCAACTTCGGCCTGCACCCGGCGCTGCTCGACGCGGTGCTGCACGCGACCGATTTCGCCTCCCCCGAACCGGTTTCCGACGAAACCCGGCTCCCGTTCGCGTGGAACGGCGTCGCGCTGCACTCGGTCGGCGCCGCCTCACTGCGCGTCAAGATCGAGCACACCGGCAAGGACGCGGTGTCGCTGCACATCGCCGACGCCACGGGCGCGCCCGTCGCGACCATCGAGCGTTTCCTCCTGCGCGAGGTTTCGGCCGAGCAGCTCGCGGCCGCGCAGGCCGGGAACAAGGACTCGCTCTACCAGGTCCAGTGGACCCCGCTCGCACTCGGCGAAGCCACCGAAGAACCCACAGCCTTCGAAGCACTGGGTGACGAGGTCCCCGAGTACGTCCTCGTCAACGTCGAGCCTGTCCAGGGTGACATCCCCGAAGCGGTTCGCACGGTCACCAACAAGGTCGTCGGGATCCTCCAGACTTGGCTTTCCGATGAGCGTTTCGCGGGTTCCAAGCTCGTCGTCGCCACCAATGGAGCTGTGTCGACGGACGGCACGCCCGCCGAGCTGACCCAGGCCCCCGTCTGGGGCCTCGTCCGCGCCGCGCAGGCCGAGAACCCCGACCGCTTCGTGCTGGTCGACGGCCCTGGCCCGTACAGCGCCGCGCTCGCCACCGGCGAGCCGGAATTGGCGCTGCGCAACGGAGAACTCCTCGTTCCGCGCCTGACCGCCATCCCCACCCCGGACGCAGGCAGGCCATGGGCGGGTGCCGGAACCGTGCTGGTCACGGGCGGCACCGGCGGGCTCGGCGCGCTGCTCGCCCGTCACCTCGTCACCGAGCACGGGGTGCGTCACCTCCTGCTCACCAGTCGCCGCGGCGCCGATGCACCCGGTGCCACGGAGTTGAAGGCCGAGCTCGGCGAGCTGGGCGCCGAGGTCACGATCGCCGCGTGCGACGTGGCCGACCGCGCCGCGCTCACCGGGCTGCTGGCCTCGGTCCCGGCCGACCACCCGCTCACCGGCGTGGTCCACACCGCGGGCACGCTGGCCGACTGCCTGGTCGGCTCGCTCACCGAAGACCGCGTCGACCACGTGCTGCGGCCGAAGGTCGACGCCGCCTGGCACCTGCACGAACTCACCAAGGACCGCGCGCTCGAGGTCTTCGCGGTCTACTCCTCGACTGCCGGCATCCTCGACGGAGCCGGACAGGGCAACTACGCGGCGGCGAACGTCTTCCTCGACGCGCTCGCCCAGCACCGGCGGGCCGCTGGCCTGCCCGCCACCGCGCTCGCGTGGGGCCTGTGGGCCGGTGACGCCGGCATGGGCGCGGACCTCGACGAGGCCGCGCTCGGGCGGATCCGCCGCCTGGGTCTCGACCCGCTGTACCCGGCCGACAGTTTGAGTCTCTTCGACCGCGCGCTGACCGGCGAAGAAGCCAACGTGGTGCCGGTTCGGGTCGACGCGAAGGCGTTGGCCGCCCGTAAGGACTTGCCCGCACTGCTCCGCGGGCTCGTCAGGACACCGGTCCGCCGCACCGCAGCCTCCGCGGGCAGTGGGCCGGTGTCTGTCGAGGTTTCCTTGGCAGCCCAGCTTTCCGGGCTGTCCGATGCGGACAGGGAAGGCGCGATCCTCGAACTGGTCACCGCGCAGGTGGCAGGGACGCTCGGCCACGACAGCGCCGACGCGATCGACGCCAACCGCGCGTTCACCGACATCGGTTTCGACTCGCTCGCCGCGGTCGAACTGCGCAACCGCCTCAACTCGGCGACCGGCCTGCGGCTCACGGCCACGCTCATCTTCGACTACCCGACCCCGCGCGCCTTGGCCAAGCACATCGGCTCCAAGGTGTCCGCGGTGTCTTCCTCGGAATCGGCGCCCAAGCCCAAGAAGCCGAAGGTCGCCGTCGTCACCGACGAGCCCATCGCGATCGTCGGCATGGCGTGCCGTTACCCCGGTGACATCACCTCACCCGAGCAGCTGTGGGACCTGGTCGCGGCGGGCGCCGATGGCGTCAACCTGTTCCCGAACGACCGTGGCTGGGACGTCGAGTCCCTCTACGACCCCGAGCCGGGCAAGGGTGGCAAGTCCAGCACCCGCGAGGGTGGTTTCCTTTACGACGCGGCGGAATTCGACCCCGAGTTCTGGGGCATCAGCCCGCGCGAGGCCCAGGCGATGGATCCGCAGCAGCGCCTGCTGCTGGAGACCTCCTGGGAGGCGTTCGAGCGGGCCGGTATCGACCCGCAGTCGATGCGTGGCAGCAACACCGGTGTCTTCGCCGGTGTCATGTACCACGACTGGGGAACCCGCCTCGGCGAGGTGTCCGAAGAGATCGCGGGCTACCTCGGCAACGGCTCGCTCGCGAGCGTGGTCTCCGGCCGGGTGTCCTATGTACTCGGTCTGGAAGGCCCGGCGGTCACCGTCGACACGGCTTGCTCAAGCTCCTTGGTCGCGCTGCACTGGGCGATCCAGGCGCTGCGGCAAGGGGAATGCGGGCTGGCGCTCGCCGGTGGTGTCACCGTCATGTCCACTCCGGACACCTTCATCGACATGAACCGCCAGGGTGGCCTCGCCACCGACGGCCGGTGCAAGTCGTTCGCCGCGGCGGCCGACGGCACAGGCTGGGGTGAGGGCTCCGGCATGCTCGTGCTCGAGCGCCTCTCCGACGCTCGCAAGAACGGCCGCAAGATCCTCGCCGTGGTGCGCGGTTCCGCGGTCAACCAGGACGGTGCGTCCAACGGCCTCACCGCCCCGAACGGCCCGTCCCAGCAGCGCGTGATCGAGAAGGCACTGGCCAGCGCCGGACTTTCGGCCGCCGACATCGACACGGTCGAGGCTCACGGCACCGGCACCACTCTGGGTGACCCGATCGAGGCGCAGGCCCTGATCAACACCTACGGCCAGGAGCGTCCCGCCAGCGGAACCCCACTGCTGCTGGGCTCGATCAAGTCGAACCTCGGCCACACCCAGGCCGCCGCCGGTGTCGCGGGCATCATCAAGATGGTCAAGGCCATGGAACACGGCGTGCTGCCGAAGACGCTGCACGTCGACGCCCCTTCGCCCAATGTGGACTGGGAAGCGGGCGCGGTCGAGCTGCTCACCGAGGCGATCGACTGGCCGGACAACGGGCACGCGCGCCGCGCGGGTGTCTCGTCGTTCGGTATCAGCGGGACCAACGCGCACGTGATCATCGAACAGGCCCCGGACGCTCCGGCTCCGGCGAACCCCGAGCCGGACTCCGGCTTGGTGCCGTGGGTGATCTCGGGTAAGACGGCGCAAGCCTTGCAGGGTCAGGCCGCCCGCCTCCAGTCCTTTGTGGAGGATGCGGACGATCTTGTCGCCATCGGCCGCTCGCTGGCCACCACGCGTGCGTCGCTCGACCACCGCGCGGTCGTCATCGGCGCTGACCGCGAAGAACTGTTGCGCGGCCTCGAAGTCATCGCCGATGGCACGGGCGGCATCGTCGACTCGGTCCGTGACGGCAAGCTCGCGTTCCTCTTCACCGGCCAGGGCGCCCAGCGTCTCGGCATGGGCCAGGCGCTCGCCGAGCGGTTCCCGGCGTTCGCCCAGGCCTTCGACACCGTGGTCGCGGAGATCGACAAACACCTCGACCAGCCGCTCAAGAACGTGGTCTGGGGCTCCGACGCCGACCTGCTCAGCCAGACCGCTTACACGCAAACGTCTTTGTTCGCCATCGAGGTCGCGCTCTACCGCCTCGTCGAGTCGTGGGGCGTCAAGCCCGACTTCGTCGCAGGGCACTCGATCGGTGAGCTGGCCGCCGCGCACGTCGCGGGCGTTCTGTCCCTTGAGGACGCGGCCAAGCTGGTCGCGGCACGCGGGCGCCTCATGGGCGCGCTGCCCACCGGCGGTGCCATGGTCGCCCTGCAGGCCACCGAGGAAGAGGTCACGCCGTTCCTCACCGACGCGATCGGCATCGCGGCCATCAACGGCCCGCGCTCGGTGGTCGTCTCCGGTGACGAGGGCGTCGCGCTCGAACTCAAGGCGCGCTTCGAGTCGCAAGGCCGCAAGACCACGCGTCTCAAGGTCAGCCACGCGTTCCACTCGGCGCAGATGGACCCGATGCTGGACGAGTTCCGCGAGGTCGCTTCAAGCCTCACCTACAACGCACCCAAGATCCCGGTCGTCTCCAACGTCACCGGCGAGCTCGGCGACGTCACCAACGCCGAATACTGGGTCACCCACGTCCGCGACGCGGTCCGCTTCGCCGACGGCATCAAGTACCTGGCAGGCCGCAACGTCACCACCTTCGTCGAGCTCGGCCCCGACGCGGTCCTCGCCGCGATGGGCCAGGAAAGCGCGGATAAAGCAGGCTTTATCCCGGTGCTGCGCCGTGACCGTGACGAGGAGCGCGAGCTGCTCGGCGCGCTCGGCAAGGCCTACGCCCGCGGCATCGAGGTCGACTGGACCAAGTTCTTCGGCGCCTCGCCGACCTTTGTCGAGCTGCCGACCTACGCCTTCCAGCGCAGGCGCTACTGGCTCGACGCCGCCGCTGGTTCGGGCGACGTCACCTCGGCCGGTCTCGAAACCGTCGACCACCCGCTGCTGTCGGCGGCGGTCGTCTCGCCCGAGGACGGGGGAGTCGTGCTCACCGGGCGCGTCTCCATCGGCACCCAGGCCTGGATCGCCGACCACGACGTCCTCGGCAATCTCCTGCTCCCGGGCACCGGGTTCGTCGAACTCGCCATCCGCGCGGCCGACCAGGTCGGCTGCGGCAAGGTCGACGAGATCGCACTCGAAGCCCCGCTGATCCTCCCGCCGGGCACCGCTTTGGCACTGCAGGTGGTCGTCGGTGCGGCCGACGCGGCCGGTACCCGCCCGATCGCCTTCTACACCCGCGCCGAGAACAGCGAGGGTTCTTGGACCAGGCACGCCACGGGTTCGGTCTCCCCGAACGCGGACGAGCCTGGCTTCGACCTCACCGAATGGCCGCCTCGCGGTGCCACTCCGGTGCCGCTCGAAGACCCGTACGCCCGGCTCATCGGCCGCGGCTACGGCTACGGCCCGGTCTTCCAGAACCTCAAGGCGGCTTGGCGTCGCGGTGAGGACGTCTTCGCCGAGGTCGTCCTGCCCGAGGGCTCTTGGGCCGAGGCGGCTCGCTTCGGCCTCCACCCCGCGCTGCTGGACTCCGCGATGCACGCGGACCTCTTCGACGCGAACGGCGGCTTGACCTCCGAGGAGACGCTGCTTCCCTTCGTGTGGAACGGAATCTCGCTCCACGCGGCGGGCGCGTCCAGCCTGCGTGTCCACTTGCGACGCGTGCGCGGCGACGAGGTGTCGAGCATCTTCGTTGCCGACTCGACCGGCCAGCCGGTCGCGACGGTCGAATCGCTCGTGTCCCGCCCGGTCTCGGCCGAGCAGCTGGACACCGCCAAATCCGGCGACCAGTCGCTCTACCGGATCGTCTGGAACCCGGTCGCCAAGCCCGCTTCCAGCGGCTTCCCAGACCTGGTCTCGCTCAACGAGGTCGTCGACGCCTCAGCGGAAGTCCCCGCGCTGGTGCTGTTCTCGACGGCTTCGGCCGCGGGCGACCTGCCCACCGGCGCCCGCTCGGTGACCCGCAGCGTCCTCGACGTCGTGCAGCGCTGGCTGGCCGAGGACCGCTTCGCCAACTCCAAGCTGGTCATCGTCACGCATGGCGCGGTCGCCGTCGACGGCACCGCGTCCGACCTCAGCCAGGCCCCGGTCTGGGGTCTCGTGCGGGCCGCGCAGGCGGAGAACCCGGACCGCTTCGTGCTGGTCGACGCCGACGACTCGGCCGCGTCCCACCAGGCTCTCGCCGCTGCCGCCACCAGCGGCGAGCCCGAACTCGCACTGCGTGACGGCGAAATGCTGGTTCCGCGCCTCGCCAAGGTTTCCCCGTCCACTGTGGACGAAGAGCCGTGGAGCGGCGAAGGAACCGTGCTCATCACCGGTGGCACCAGCGGCCTCGGCGCGATCGTCGCCAAGCACCTGGTCACCACCCAGGGCGTCCGGAAACTCGTCCTCACCAGCCGCCGTGGTCTCGACGCTCCGGCAGCACAGGGCCTCAAGGACGAGTTGACCGGACTCGGCGCCAGCGTCGACGTCGTCGCCGCGGACGTCACCGACAAGGCCGCTTTGTCGACTGTCCTCAGTGGAATCCCCGACCTGACGGGCGTGGTGCACGCGGCCGGTGTGGCGGACAACGGCCTGATCGGCACGCTCACCCCCGAGCGCGTCGACAGCGTCCTGCTCCCGAAGGTCGACGCCGCCTGGTACCTGCACGAGCTGACCAAGGACCGGCCGCTCACCGCGTTCGTGTTGTTCTCCTCCGCCGGCGGCCTGGTGCTGCCGTCCGGGCAGGCCAACTACGCCGCGGCGAACGTCTTCCTCGACGCGCTCGCCGCGAACCGCCAGGCCGCGGGCCTGCCCGCGTCGGCGCTCGCGTTCGGCATGTGGGCGGTCAACACCGGACTCGGCGACATCCAGGCCTCCGACCTGGACCGCATGAACCGTCTCGGCCTGCCCGCGCTGACCGTCGAAGAGGGCCTCGCGCTCTTCGACGCGGCGCTCTCCGCCGACGAGGCCTGCCTCGTCCCGATCCGGGTCGACGGTGCGGCGTTGAAGGCTCGCACCGACGAAATCCCGGCGCTGCTCAGGGGTCTCGTCCGCGGTGGTACGGCCCGTCGCGCGGCGGCCACCGCCGGGTCCGGCAACACCAACGCACTCGTGCGGCGCCTCGCCGGGCTGTCCGAGGCGGAAGCCGACAAGGTGCTCCTGGACCTGGTCCGCACGCACGTCTCCGCGGTGCTCGGGCACTCCGGCGCCGAGGCCGTCGCACCGGACAAGGCGTTCAAGGAACTCGGCTTCGACTCGCTCGCCGCCGTTGAACTCCGCAACGCCCTCAACGGCGCGACCGGGCTCAAGCTCCCGGCCACGCTTGTCTTCGACTACCCGACGTCCAAGATCGTTGCCGAGTTCGTCAAGGAAAAGCTCGGTGGTGCGCAGGCCGCCACGCCGAAGACCTTCACCACGACAGCGGTTTCCGACGACGAGCCCATCGCGATCGTCGGCATCAGCTGCCGCTTCCCCGGCGGCGTCCAGTCGGCCGAGGACCTCTGGAACCTGGTCGCCGAGGGCCGCGACGCGGTCACCCCGTTCCCGGCCGGTCGTGGCTGGGACGCGCAGGCGATCTACGACCCCGAGCCGGGCACGCCGGGCAAGACTTACGCCATCGAAGGCTGCTTCCTGCACGACGCCACGGAATTCGATCCCGAGTTCTTCGGCATCATGCCGCGTGAGGCACTCGCCATGGACCCGCAGCAGCGCTTGCTCCTGCAGTCCGCGTGGGAGGCGTTCGAGCGCGCGGGCATCGACCCGACGACCATGCGCGGCAGCCAGACCGGCGTCTACGCGGGCGTCATGTACCACGACTACGGCAGCCGTCCCGGCCAGGTGCCGGAGGATCTGCAGGCCTACCTCGGCAACGGCAGCGCGGGCAGCATCGCGTCCGGCCGCGTCGCTTACAGCCTCGGCCTCGAAGGACCCGCGGTCACGGTGGACACCGCGTGCTCCAGTTCCTTGGTGGCCCTGCACATGGCGGTCCAGGCGCTGCGGTCCGGTGAAGTCGGGATGGCGCTCGCCGGTGGTGTGACGGTCATGCCGACCCCGGAGATCTTCGTCGACTTCTCGCAGCAGCGCGGCCTCGCCGCCGACGGCCGCTGCAAGGCGTTCGCCGGTGCCGCCGACGGCACGGGCTGGTCAGAGGGTGTCGGCCTGCTGCTCATCGAGCGGCTGTCCGACGCGCAGGCCAACGGGCACCCGGTGCTCGCGGTGATCCGCTCGTCCGCGATCAACCAGGACGGTGCGTCCAACGGCCTCACCGCGCCCAACGGGCCCTCGCAGCAGCGAGTCATCCAGCGGGCGCTCGCGCAGGCCGGACTGTCCTATGCGGACGTCGACCTCGTCGAGGGCCACGGCACCGGCACGCGACTCGGCGACCCGATCGAGGCGCAGGCTCTGCTGGCCACGTATGGACAAGGCCGTCCCGAGGACCGTCCACTGTGGCTAGGTTCGATCAAGTCGAACATCGGGCACGCGCAGGCCGCCGCCGGTGTCTCCGGCGTCATCAAGATGGTCATGGCCATCCGCAACGGCATGATGCCGAAGACACTGCACGTCGACCAGCCGTCGCCGAACGTCGACTGGACCGCCGGTGCGGTCAAGCTGCTCACGGAAGCCCGTGAGTGGAAGGAGAACGGCCACCCGCGTCGCGGCGCGGTGTCGTCGTTCGGCCTCTCCGGCACGAACGCGCACATCATTCTGGAGCAGGCGCCCGCGTTCAGTGAGCCTGAGCGTCCCGAGGTGGTCGCACCGACGCCGATCGTCCCGCTGGTGGTCTCGGCCAAGACGGCCAAGCAGCTGCCGGAGCAGGCAGCGGCGTTGAAGGCCTTCATCGAGAGCACGGAAGCCGACCTCACCGATGTCGCCTTCTCGCTGGCCACGTCTCGCGCGGCTTTGGAACACCGCGCGGTCGTGCTGGCCGGGGACAGGGAAGCCGCGCTGAGCGGTCTCGACGCCCTCGAAATCCGGGGCACCGCCGACAACGCGGGCCTCACCGCCTTCCTCTTCACCGGCCAGGGCGCGCAGCGTCTCGGCATGGGCAAGGCACTGGCGGAGGCGATCCAGGTCTTCGCGGAAGCCCTGGACGCGGTTATCGCGGAGCTGGACAAGCACCTCAACCGTCCGCTCAAGCAGGTCATGTGGGGCGAGGACGCGGAGCTGCTGAGCCAGACCGCGTACACCCAGACCAGCCTCTTCGCGATCGAGGTGGCGCTGTTCCGGACGCTCGAGTCCTGGGGCATCCGGCCGGACGTCCTGGTCGGCCACTCCATCGGTGAACTCGCCGCCGCGCATGTGGCGGGCGTGTTCTCGCTGGCGGACGCCGCCAAGCTGGTCGCCGCGCGTGGGCGTCTGATGCAGGCGCTGCCCACCGGCGGCGCGATGGTCGCCATCCAGGCGACCGAAGACCAGGTCACCCCGCACCTCACGGACGCGGTCAGCATCGCCGCCATCAACGGCCCCACCTCGGTGGTCGTCTCCGGCGACGAGAAGACCGCGGTGGCGATCGGCGAGCACTTCAAGTCCGAGGGCCGCAAGGCGACCCGGTTGCAGGTGTCGCACGCCTTCCACTCGCCGCTGATGGAGCCGATGCTCGACGAGTTCCGTACGGTCGCGGAGTCGCTGACGTACGGCACGCCGAAGATCAGCATCGTCTCGAACGTCACCGGCGCCGCGGCCAAGGACGAGCACCTGGCGTCCGCGGACTACTGGGTCGGCCACGTCCGCGACGCGGTCCGTTTCGCTGACGGCATCGCCACTCTGGAAGCCCAGGGCGTCACCCGGTTCATCGAACTCGGCCCCGACGCCGTGCTCACCGCGATGGCACAGGGCGCGCTCGACAACAGCGAGCTGCTCTCGGTGCCGACCCTCCGCAAGGGCCGCGATGAGGTCGAGACGCTGCTGACGGCGGTGTCGAAGCTGCACACGGCCGGGATCACCCCGGAGTGGCAGCAGTTCTTCAAGGGCAGCAACGCCCGCCGCATCGAACTGCCGACGTACGTCTTCGAGAAGCGCAACTTCTGGCTGGACATCCAGCCGGAGACCGGCGGCGACATCGGCAGCCTCGGCCTGCAGTCCGCGCAGCACCCGCTGCTGTCGGCGGTGGTGGCTTCGCCGGAGGGCGACAGCGTCACCCTCACCGGCCGCCTGTCGATCGAGACGCACTCCTGGATCGCCGACCACGACGTGCTCGGCACGGTTCTCCTTCCGGGTACCGGCTATGTCGAGCTGGCGCTGCGGGCGGCCGAAGAGGTCGGCTGCGAGGTCGTCGAAGAGCTGATCATCGAAGCGCTGATGCCGTTGCCGCAGGTTGGTGGCGTGGCAATCCAGGTGACCGTCGGCCCGCTCGACGAGACGGACCGGCGCGAGATAGCCATCTACTCGCGGTTCGAGGACGCGCCTTCGCACGTCCAGTGGACCCGACACGTGTCCGGCAACCTGCTGCGGACCGGCAAGCCCGCCGTCGCGAACCTCGGCGAATGGCCGCCCGCCGGGTCCGAGGTCGTCGACATCAGCGACGTCTACGAGTACCTGACCAGCCAGGGCTATCACTACGGCCCGATGTTCCGCGGCCTGCGTGCGATCTGGGCCAAGGGCAAGGAGATCTACGCCGAGGTCGCGCTGCCCGAGGACGCTCGCGACCATGCCGCGCAGTTCCGCGTGCACCCGTCGATGCTGGACGCCGCCCTGTCGGCGACCGACTTCCTCGGTGGCCGCAAGCCGCAGGACATCGGCGCTTCGCAGCTCCCGTTCTCGTGGTCCGGCGTCGGACTCTACGACGGCGGCAAGGCGAAGCTGCGCTGCCGGATCAACTGGGTCAGCTCCGACAGCAATGTCGGCTCCGACGCGGTGAAGATGGAACTGTTCGACACCAGCGGAAACCCGGTGCTGCAGGTCGAGTCGCTGGTCGTCCGCGCGGTCACCCCTGACCGGGTCGCGGCGGCGGCGGCGGCCTCGACCGGCAGCCGCGAGCGCGAGTCGATGTACCGCGTGGGCTGGAGCCAGCTCCCGCTCGGCGGCGCGCTGATGCAGACCAGCTCCGACGGCTGGGCGGTCATCGGTGACGTTCCCGCCGGGCTCGGCGACGGCGCGGTGTCCTATGTGGACTTCGCGGCGCTCGCGGCGGCCGATGCCGTTCCGCCGGTGGTCGTCTACCCGGTTCCGCAAGCGGCCGGGGACGTGCCTGCCGCGGTCCGGTCCAATGTGTTCGGTGTGCTGAAGCTGGTCCAGGACTTCCTGGCCGAGCCCAAGCTGTCCGACTCCCGGCTGCTGGTGCTGACCGAAGGCGCGGTCTCGGTCGACGGGTCCGATGTGGACATCGTCCAGTCCCCGGTCTGGGGCCTGGTGCGGGCCGCGCAGGCGGAGAACCCGGACCGGTTCCTGCTGGTCGACTACGACGCGGCCGAAAGCTCGGCACGCTCCCTGCCCGCGGTGGCGTCGCAGGACGAGCCGGAGTCGGCCGTGCGGATCGTCGTCTCGGCCAAGGGCTCCGAGATGAAGATCCCGCGCCTGGGCAACGTGTCCGCGACCGAGGCCGAGTCCGGCCCGCCGTGGACCGCCGACGGCACCATCCTCATCACGGGTGGCACCAGCGGTCTCGGCGCGCTGCTCGCCAAGCACCTGGTGACCGTGCACGGCGCGCGGAAGCTGCTGCTCACCAGCCGTCGCGGCCTCGACGCACCTGGGGCCGAGGAACTCCAGTCCGAACTGTCCGCGCTCGGAGTGGACGTGACGGTGGCCGCGGCGGACGTGTCCGACCGCGACCAGGTGGCCAAGCTGGTCGCCGAGCACCCGATCGACGCCGTGATCCACGCGGCCGGTGTGCTCGACGACTCGGTGATCACCAAGATGACCCCCGAGCAGGTCGAGAAGGTGTTGCGCCCCAAGGTGGACGCGGCGTGGAACCTGCACGAGCTGACCAAGGACCTCAAGGCGTTCGTGCTGTTCTCCTCGACCGCCGGTCTCACTGACAGCGCGGGCCAGGGCAACTACGCGGCGGCCAACGCGTTCCTCGACGGCCTCGCCCAGCACCGCGTGGCGAACGGCCAGCCCGCCAGTTCGCTGGTCTGGAACCTGTGGTCGTCGGCGGGCGGCATGGTCGACAAGCTCACCCCGGCGGTGCTGGCCCGCTTGGCCCGCAACGGTGTTCCCGCGCTCTCGTCCGCCGAAGGCCTGGTGCTCTTCGACGAGGCGGTCAGCCTCGCCGACGCGGTGCTGGTCCCGATCCGGCTCGACACCGCGGCGCTCGCCGAGGTCGTCGACGAGGTGTCCGCGCTGTTCCGCAACGTCGCCAAGTCGACGGTCAAGCGGGTCTCCACGGCCGCTCCGCAGCAGGCAGCGGCTCCGGCGGCCCCTGCGGGCTCACTCGAACAACGACTGGCCGCGCTGAGCGACGAGGAGCGCGAGCGTGCGGTGGTCGACCTGGTCCGCACGCACGTCGCGGCCGTCCGGCACGACGAACCCGACAACATCGACACCTCGAAGGGCTTCACCGAGCTGGGTCTCGACTCGCTGGCCGCCATCGAGCTGCGCAACCGGCTCCAGACGGCCACCGGTCTCCGGCTCCCGGCGACGCTCATGTTCGACTACCCGAAGCCGGTCAGCCTGGCCAAGTTCCTGCTGGAAGAGCTGACCCCCGGCATCGCGGCGAGCACTCCGGTGCCCGTGGCGGCGGCGCCGGTCGCACTCCCGGCAGGTGGGTCGCTCGAACAGCGGCTCGCGGCTTTGGGCGGGGACGAGCGTGAACGCGCGGTCCTCGACCTGGTCCGCACTCACGTTGCGGCGGTGCGGCATGACGAGCCGGAGAACATCGACACGTCCAAGGGCTTCACGGAACTCGGCCTCGATTCCTTGGCCGCGATCGAGCTCCGCAACAAGCTCCAGGCGGCCACGAAGCTGCGGCTTCCGGCGACGTTGATGTTCGACTACCCGAAGCCCGCCACCTTGGCGAAGTTCCTGCTCGAAGAGCTGAGCCCGGGTATCGCGGCCAGCGCGCCGATCCCGGTCACCGCCGCGGCGGCTCCGGTCGCGGCTCCGGTGGTCATTCCGGCCGGTGGCACGCTCGTCCAGCGCCTCGCGGTGCTGGCGGCGGCCGAACGGGAACGGGCCGTGCTCGATCTGGTCCGCACGCACGTCGCGGCGGTCCGGCACGACGAGCCGGAGAACATCGACACCTCCAAGGGCTTCACCGAGCTGGGTCTCGACTCCTTGGCCGCGATCGAGCTCAGGAACAAGCTCCAGGCGGCGACGAAGCTGCGGCTTCCGGCGACGTTGATGTTCGACTACCCGAAGCCCGCGGTGCTGGCGAAGTTCCTGCTCGAGGAGCTGACCCCGGGTATCTCCGCGGTGCCGGTGCAAGCCGCGCCCGACCCCGAAGAGGCGAGCATCCGCCAGACGCTCGCGGCCATCCCGGTGGCGAAGCTCAAGGAATCCGGACTGCTCGAATCACTGATGAAACTCGCCAACGGTAAGCAAGACCCGGGCGCCGCGATCGCGGACATGGGCATCGACGACCTCGTGAAGGCCGCCCTCGCGGGCGAGTGAGAAGGGTTAGAACGTGGCAGACGTCGAGCAGATCGTCGCAGCGCTCCGCAAGACCATGGCCGAGAACGAGCGGCTCAAGGAGGCGAACAAACAGCTCGCCGAGGCCGGTCCGGCCGACCATGAGCCGATCGCGATCGTCGGGATGGGCTGCCGGTTCCCCGGTGGCATCAACAGTTCCGAGCAGCTGTGGGACCTGATCGCGGCAGGCAAGGACGGGATCACCCAGTTCCCGGTCGACCGCGGCTGGGACACCAAGGGCCTCTACGACCCGGAGCCGGGCAAAGAGGGCAAGACGGTCTCGATCGATGGAGCGTTTCTGCACGAGGCGGGGGAGTTCGACCCCGACCTGTTCGGCATCTCGCCGCGCGAAGCCGCGGAAATGGATCCACAGCAACGCATTCTGCTGGAAACAGCTTGGGAGACCTTCGAGGACGCGGGTATCGACCCGCGCTCGCTGGAGGGTGAGCGCGTCGGTGTCTTCGCCGGTGTGATGTACCACGACTACGAGGGAGCCGCGGCGGGCGGCTCTCTCGTGACCGGGCGGGTGTCGTTCACGCTGGGCCTGGAAGGGCCGTCGGTCAGCGTGGACACCGCGTGCTCGTCCTCCCTGATCGCGCTGCACTGGGCGATACAGGCGATTCGTGCCGGCGAAGTGCCGATGGCGCTCGTCGGGGGCGTCACTGTCATGTGCACGCCGGACACGTTCCTGTATTTCTCGAAGCAGCGCGGGCTGTCCGTCGACGGCCGCTGCAAGTCCTTCGCGGCCGCGGCGGACGGCACCGGCTGGGGCGAGGGCTCCGGCTTGCTGCTGATCGAAAAGCTCTCCGACGCGCGTGCCAAAGGGCACAACGTGCTGGCGATCGTGCGTGCCTCGGCGATCAACCAGGACGGCGCCTCGTCCGGCATCACCACGCCGAACGGCCCTTCGCAGCAACGCGTCATCAAGGCCGCGCTGAAGGAAGGCGGCCTGCAACCGTCCGATGTGGACGCCATCGAGGCGCACGGCACGGGCACCCGGCTCGGTGACCCGATCGAGGCGCAGGCGCTGCTGGCGACCTACGGCCGCAACCGGCCGGACGACGAGCCGCTGTGGCTCGGCTCGGTCAAGTCGAACCTGGGACACACCCAGGCGGCCGCCGGTGTCTCCGGCATCATCAAGATGGTCGAGGCCATGCGGCGCGGGATCCTCCCGAAGACACTGCACGTCGACGAGCCGACCCCGCAGGTCGACTGGTCCGCTGGCAACGTCAAGCTGCTGACCGAGGCCATGCCGTGGCCGGATCGCGGCCGCCCGAAGCGCGCCGGGATCTCGTCGTTCGGCATCAGCGGGACCAACGCGCACGTCATCATCGAAGAGGCCCCGGCTCATGTCGAGCCGCCGCGTCCTGAGCCCACGGTCAAGTCCACTGTGGTTCCGTGGGTCTTGTCGGCCAAGAGCCCCGAAGCGCTGCGTGGCCAGGCCGCGCGCTTGGCGTCCTTTGTGGACTCCGAGGTTTCCTTGGAAGACATCGGCTTCTCGCTGGCGACCACCCGGTCCTCTTTGGAGCGTCGCGCGACGGTCGTCGGCGCCACCCGCGAGGAACTGCTCGCCGGAGTCCGATCGCTGGCCACCGGCGATGGTTCCGGTGTCCCGCAGGGTGTCGCCAAGGGCGGCTTGACCGCGTTCCTGTTCACCGGCCAGGGTGCGCAGCGCCTCGGCATGGGCCGTGAACTGGCCGCGGCGTTCCCGGTGTTCGCGTCCGCTCTGGACGAGGCGATCGCCGAACTCGACAAGCACCTCGAGCAGCCGTTACGCCCGGTCATGTGGGGCGACGACGCGGACCTGCTCGCGCAGACGCAGTTCACGCAGAGCGGCCTGTTCGCGATCGAGGTCGCGCTGTTCCGCTTGCTCGAATCCTGGGGTGTCCGGCCGGAGTACCTGGCAGGGCACTCGATCGGCGAGCTGTCGGCCGCGCACGTCTCCGGTGTGCTCTCGCTGCCCGACGCGGCCAAGCTGGTCGCTTACCGTGGCCGTCTCATGCAGTCGCTGCCCGCCGGCGGCTCGATGGTGGCCATCCAGGCGTCCGAGGACGAGGTCAAGCCGCATCTCACCGAGTCCGTGAGCATCGCCGCGGTCAACGCGCCGAACTCGGTCGTCGTGTCCGGCGAAGAGAAGTTCGCGCTGGCCATCGCCGACCACTTCAAGGCCGAGGGCCGCAAGACCAAGCAGCTCAAGGTGAGTCACGCGTTCCATTCGCCGCTGATGGAGCCGATGCTCGCCGGGTTCCGCGCGATCGCGTCGAGCCTCACCTACGGCACGCCGAAGATCCCGATCATCTCGACGGTCACCGGCGACGTCGCCAAGGACCTCGGTTCACCCGAGTACTGGGTCACCCATGTCCGCGAAGCCGTCCGCTTCTCCGACGCCGTGCGCAAGCTGGAGTCCAAGCGCGTCACCACGTTCCTGGAACTCGGCCCCGACGCGGCGCTGACCGCGATCGGCGAGGAGTCGGTGACCGGTGACGCCGCGTTCGCCGCGGTGCTGCGCCGCGACCGCGGTGAGGAGCAGGAGCTGATCTCGGCCCTGGGACTCGCGCACGCCCGCGGCACCCGCGTCGACTGGGTCAAGTTCTTCGACGGCCGCGCCGCCCGCCGCGTCAAGCTGCCGACCTACGCCTTCCAGCACCAGAAGTACTGGGCCGGTGCGCCCGCCTCCTCGGGCGACGCGTCGAGCATCGGCCAGGTCCCGGCCGAGCACCCACTGCTCAGCGCGGTCGTCGCCTCGCCGGATTCCGACGGGGTCGTGCTGACCGGACGTCTCGGTGTCGACAAGCAGCCGTGGCTCGCCGACCACTCCGTGATGGGTTCGATCTTGGTGCCCGGCACGGCTTTCGTGGAACTCGCGGTGCGCGCGGGGGAGCAGGTCGGCACCCCGTTCATCGACGAGCTGACGTTGGAAGCGCCGCTGGTACTGCCCGAAGAGGGTGGCCTCGCGGTGCAGGTCGTAGTCGGCGCGGCGGGTTCCGACGGCGAGCGTTCGGTCGCGGTGTATTCCCGCGATGACGAAGGTTCGTGGACCCGGCATGCCGAAGGCCAGCTCAAGCCCGGTGGCGCGGCGCCTTCGTTCGACCTCGGCGAATGGCCGCCCGCGGGTGCGACCCCGCTGCCGGTCGAGGGTGCTTACGAGCGCTTGATCACCCGTGGCTACGAGTACGGACCGGTGTTCCAGGGCCTGCGAGCGGCCTGGAAGCACGGCGAAGACGTCTACGCCGAGGTCGCTCTGCCGGACGGCACTTCGGCCGACGGGTTCGGCCTGCACCCGGCACTGCTCGACGCTTCGATGCACGCGGACCTGCTCGCCGAGGGCGAGGGCGACACGTTGCTGCCGTTCGCCTGGCGTGGCGTCTCACTGCACGCGGCGGGCGCTTCCGGCCTGCGTGTCCGGATGTCACCGTCCGGAAAGGACAGTGTTTCCTTCGCGGTGGCCGACGCTTCCGGCGCGCCGGTGTTGAGTGTGGAATCGCTGGTGTCCCGCGCGGTCTCGCCCGAGCAGCTTTCGCGAGGCGGGCGCACGGAGTCGCTCTACCGTCTGGAATGGACACCGCTGCCCGCTGTCGCGGGCTCGGTTCCCGAGCACGTGCTGTTCACTGTGGAGTCCGGTTCGGACGTTCTGGAGTCCCTGCACGCCAACACCAACACGATCTTGGCGAAGGTCCAGGACTGGATCGACGAAGACCAGGCCGCCCAGCTGGTCTTCGTCACCGGCAACGCCGTCCCGGCCGGCGGCACCGAGATCGACCTGACCCAGGCCCCGGTCTGGGGCCTGGTCCGCGCGGCCCAGGAAGAGAACCCCGGCCGGTTCGTGCTCGTCGACACCGACGACCCCGCTTCCGTCGAAGCCGCTTTGGCCACGGGCGAACCCGAGGTCGCGGTGCGCGGGGGAGCGCTGTACGTCCCCCGCCTGGCGAAGGTCGCGGAGTCTGAGGTGACCGGCGAGTCGCCGTGGACCGGCACGGTGCTGGTCACCGGAGGCACCGGCGGTCTCGGCGCACTGGTGGCCCGCCACCTCGCGTCGAGCGGCGTCACCTCGCTTTTGCTCACCAGCCGCCGAGGAGCGGATGCCCCCGGCGCGGCCGAGCTGAAGGCCTCCTTGGAGGAGCTTGGAGCGAGCGTGACAATCGCGGCCTGCGACGTCTCGGACCGCGCCTCGGTCGCCGGTCTCTTGGAGGCGCACCCGGTCAACGGGATCGTCCACACGGCGGGCGTCCTCGACGACGGCATCGTCACCTCGCTGAACCCCGACCGGCTGGAGAAGGTCATCCGTCCCAAGGCGGACGCCGCCTGGCACCTGCACGAACTCGCGGGCGACCTGTCGGCCTTCGTCCTGTTCTCCTCGGTCTCGGGCGTCACCGGCACCGCGGGCCAGGCGAACTACGGCGCCGCCAACACCTTCGTCGACGCACTCGCCGTCCACCGCCGTTCCCTCGGTCTCCCGGCGCATTCCCTCGCCTGGGGCCTGTGGCAGCAGAAGAGCGAGATGACCGACCACCTGGCCGAGGCCGACGTCGCCCGCTCGGGCGTCGCGGGCCTCCCGTCGGACGAAGGCCTCGCGCTCCTCGACACCGCACTCGCCATCGACAGCCCGGTCCTCGTCCCGGTCAAACTGGACCTCAAGGCTCTGCGTGCGCTGGACCCGATCCCGACCGCCTTCCGCGGCCTGGTCAAGGCCCCGCCACGCGCGGCCGTCTCCGCCGCACCCGGCGGTTCGCTGCTCCAGAAGCTCGCCGGCCTCACCGGCGAGGAGCGCGACCAGGCGATCCTCGAAGTCCTGCGCGGCCACATCGCCGCGGTACTCGGCCACGACAAGCCCGACTCCATCGAAACCGACCGCGGCTTCCTCGACATGGGCTTCGACTCGCTCACCGCGCTGGAGCTCCGCAACCGCCTCGGCACGGTCACCGGCAAGCGCATCCCGGCCACCCTGATCTTCGACTACCCCGACGCCGCCTCGGTCGCCGCCTACCTCGCCACCCAGCTCGTCGACGAGACCGCGGCCACCCCCCTCGAGTCCGACCTCGCCAAACTCGAATCGGCACTCGCCGCCACCACCCCCACCTCCGAAGAGCAGCACGCCCAGATCTCGGCCCGCCTCAAAGCACTGGCCGCCAAGTGGGCCGAGTCCCTCCCCACCACCCAAGAACCCGCCGCCGACATCACCGACGCCAGCGCCGACGACCTCTTCGCCATCCTCGACTCCGAACTCGCCTAACCACCCGACATTTCCGACCCCGAAGGCCACGCCTACCGCCCACCGGCGCCAGGCGTGGCCTTCGGCTTGCTCTCTGCGTACGCGTGTCCGCGTTCCCTGCACGCCAACTTGCGTTCCCTGCACGCCAACTTGCGATTCCTGTACATGGGGTGGGGCCGCACAGAACGCGGACACGCATGCAGGAAACGCGGACACGCGTGCACAGCGAGCAAGTTACGAGGCCGGCCTCGGGAAGGCAGGGGGCGGGTAGGGGTTCCCGAAAGGAAGATTTAGACAGACGATCGTTTTAGACAGCAGGCCGGGGCCGGGCCTCACCCCCAAGCAGACGTGGAGTTGCGAGATGTCCGTTGTTGAGGAGTTCGGCGTCGAGGTGAAGACTCCCCGGCCGGATCTGCGGTCACGCGTGGTCGAGCTGGAGCTGACCCGCGAGGCGGCGCAGGCCGGTCCGTCGAACAAGGCGACGGAAGCCCAGCACGCCAAGGGAAAGCTCACCGTCCGCGAACGCCTCGACCTGCTCTTCGACAAGAACACCTTCCGCGAGATCGAGGGTTTCCGCAGGCATCGGGCGACCGGGTTCGGCCTGGAGGACAAGAAGCCGCACGGCGACGGGGTCGTCACCGGCTGGGGACTGGTCAACGGCCGCACCGTCTTCGTCTACGCGCACGACTTCCGTGTCTTCGGCGGCTCGCTGGGCGAGGCGCACGCCGAAAAGATCCACAAGGTCATGGATCTCGCCGAGTCCGCGGGTGCGCCCATCGTCTCGCTCAGCGACGGCGCGGGCGCCCGCATCCAGGAAGGTGTCACCGCGCTCGCGGGCTACGGCGGCATCTTCCGGCGCAACGTCCGGTGTTCCGGCGTGATCCCGCAGATCTCCGTCATGCTCGGCCCGTGCGCCGGCGGCGCGACGTACTCGCCCGCGTTGACCGACTTCGTGTTCATGGTCCGCGGCTCCGCGCAGATGTACATCACCGGGCCGGACGTGGTCCGCAGCGTCACCGGCGAGGAGATCACCCACGAGCAGCTCGGCGGCGCGGAGGTCCACGCGGGTGTCTCCGGCGCCGCCGGGTTCATGTACGACTCCGAGGAGGAGTGCCTCGAAGAGGTCAGGCACCTGCTTTCCCTGCTGCCGCAGAACAACCGCGAGCTCCCGCCGTCCGTCCGGCCGGACGACCCGGCGTACCGGCGCAGCGAGTCGCTGCTCGACATCGTCCCCGCCGACCCGAACCAGTCCTACGACATGCGCGCGGTCATCGAGGAGATCATCGATGACGGCGACCTGTTCGAGGTGCACGCCGGCTGGGCCACCAACATCATCTGCGGGCTCGCCAGGCTCGACGGTCACGTCGTCGGCATCGTCGCGAACCAGCCCGCCTCGTACGCGGGCGTGTTGGACATACACGCCTCTGAGAAGGCCGCTCGCTTCGTTTCCCTCTGCGACTCGTTCAGCATCCCGCTGATCACGATGGTCGACGTACCGGGCTTCCTGCCGGGCAAGGACCAGGAACACGGCGGGATCATCCGCCACGGCGCGAAGCTGCTCTACGCCTACTGCAACGCCACCGTCCCGCGCATCCAGCTGATCGTGCGCAAGGCGTACGGCGGCGCGTACATCGTCATGGACTCGCGCTCGATCGGCGCAGACCTCTCCTTCGCCTGGCCCACCAACGAAATCGCCGTCATGGGCGCGGAGGGCGCCGCCAACGTCGTCTTCCGACGGGAGATCGCCGCCGCCGAGGACCCCGAGGCCGCGCGCGCCGAGCGCATCCAGGAGTACCGGGACGAGCTGATGCACCCGTTCTACGCCGCCGAGCGCGGACTGGTCGACGACGTGATCGACCCGTCGGTCACCCGCCAGACACTGGTCGACGCGCTCGCCATGCTCCGCACGAAGCACTCGCGGCTCCCGTCGCGCAAGCACGGGAATCCGCCGGCATGAGCGCGCCGTTTCTGGTCGTCACCAAGGGAAACCCGGACGACCACGAGATCGCCGCCGCCACGGTCGCCGTGCTCGCGCTGCTCCGTACCACCGAGCGCACGCCGCCCGAACCGGGCCGCGCGCCCGGCTGGGTGCGCGACGATGGCTACACCCCGCCCGGATTCTGGGCCACCAGCCGTTGACGAACCAAACGCAGCAACCCGAGAGAGGAACATCATGACCGGCAGTGCCTGGATCCGAAACTTCCACCCGGCGCCGGACGCCGCCACGCGTCTCGTCTGCTTCCCCCACGCGGGTGGTTCCGCGCCGTTCTACTTCCCGGTGTCGCGCACGCTCTCACCGGAGATCGACGTGCTCGCCATCCAGTACCCGGGCAGGCAGGACCGCCGCACCGAGCCGTTGATCGACGACGTCCGCCTGCTCGCCGACGCCATCGTCGAGGAGCTCAAGAACGGCTGGCTGGACAAGCCCGTGACGTTGTTCGGGCACAGCCTGGGCGCCAACATCGCCTTCGAGGTCGCGCTGCGGCTCGAAGCGCAGGGCATCGTGCCGCTCGGGCTGTTCGCCTCCGGCCGCCGCGCGCCGTCGATGCACCGCGAGAACGAGGTCGTGCACAAGTCCAGCGACGACGGCCTGATCAACACCCTCAAGAAGATGAGCGGCACGGACGCGGCGATCCTCGGCGACGAGGAGGTGCTCCGGATGAGCATCCCGGCGATCCGCAGCGACTACAAGGCGGCCGAGACGTACCGCTACGCCGAGGGGCCCAAGCTCAAGACCCCGATTCTGGTGCTCACCGGCAACAGCGACCCGGAGGTCACCCTCGACGAGGCACGCGGCTGGGCAAGCCACACGCGCGGCGAGTTCAGTTTGCAGGTCTTCACCGGTGGGCACTTCTACCTCAACGAGCACGCGCCGGCGGTGATGGCGGAGATCTCGAAGCACGTCCAGGAGGCATGACAGGCCCTCATCGCCGACCGGCGGGCACCCATGGTCTTGATGACCGCGGGTGCCCGCCGTCTTTCGTTCAGCAAGGTCAAAAGTGTCTGCAAATGAATACAAGAGAACCGTTTGACGATCCGTTCACAGATAATCGCCAAATCTGTACTCGGTACTAGATTCAGTTCTCACGAGGTGCGAAAGTCCTGCTCAGAGGGTGTCGAAAAGCACTTGAAATGTCGAAAGCCGACGAGTTCGAGCGGCGGCGCGGCGAACTTCACCGACTAGGGGTACTGGTGTACGGAGAGCGTGAACACCAATACTGACGGCCAGTCCCAAGCTGGCCGGACAAGTGCGCCGAAATTCCCATACGGACGTACTAGTTCCAAGTGTAAGACGTATGTATGATCTGAGCTGAACGGACCGCCTGAGGTCCCCGCGCCCCGAGAGGGGGGAAGATGCCAGTGCGACCCGAGCCAGGCCTGATGGCCACCGTCATGGCGGACGGACAGCTGGAGCTCTTCTCCGAGCAGAGTGGTGCCCGGTTCCGGTGCAGCCGGGTGGGTACCGCGATGTGGATCGCGCTCCGGCAGCACGACGGCAATCTCGACGCTGCCGCGCGCATGCTCGCCACCCTGTGGGATCGGCATCCTGATCATATGAAGGCCGACATGGACCTCTGGGTCGGCGAGCTGCGTGACGCCGGTCTCATGCGCAACGAGGTCTGAACCCCTACTGTCCCGCGAAACACGAAGCGCACGGCGAACCCGCCGTGCGCTTCGTCGCGTCCGGGGCGCTCTTCTCCTTGACCCGTAAGGGTTTGTTCCGCCTGCCGGTGCGCCCCCCATTCTTCCCTTAGCGCGAATGGGTGGCTGATGACCGAAGGCGGGTGTAGTGCGTTCACCGGTGACGATCATGATCGGCCTCCGGTGTGGGGCCTGACCTGCGGTTCGATGGCGCTCTCCGCGACGGCCCGCGAGGTCGCGTGACCGAAATCCATTATTGATAAATCTGTACAAGGTTATCGTGCGCCTATTCAAAGAATTGCGAGAGAGCGATTTCAGGCACCTGTCATAGTCATTCATGAGGCCTTGAGCGGGGCTTCAAAGGGGGCGCATAGACCATCGTCTTAGACGATCATCTAGTCTGATATGTCCTGCTTGTCGGATTATGGTGACCCCTGGTAGGGGGTGGTTTTGATCTGGCCACCTCGTCGATCTAGTGCTCAAGCTGCGGATTTGCCGGACAAGTGTGCTCGGGGGCCGTGTCCTGTGCGGCTGTCGGACAGCGCGGACCGTCACGGGCGTCCTCACGATTTGTGGTCGCGCACAACGCAACGTGTTTTCTGTGTAAGACGCTTGTATATTGGTTTCGGATGGCGTTTAATAGGTTCCAGAACGGCAGCCCGGAGCGCAGGTTTTCCAGGGCGCAAGCGGAGGAGACTTGAGATGCGACTGGCAGAACGCGGCAGCGAGTGGGAGACCCTGAACTCCGCCTACGGTCAGGCCGCGCGGCGTCAGGGCAGGGTCGTCGCGGTCGGCGGCCCCGGCGCGACCGGCAAGTCCGCGCTGCTGCGTGCCTTCGCCGCCCACGCCGCCGCCGAAGGCGCCGTGGTGTTCAGCGCCGCCGGTTCCGCGTCGGACCACCGCCTGCCGCTGGGACTGGCGATGGAACTCTTCCGCTCCGCGGCGCTGCCCGCCGAGCTGGCCGTCCGCGTCGAGGCCGCGCTCAAGCCGGAGTCCTTCACCGAGCACGCCGCCGAGCTGTGCGAGGCCGTACTGGAGCTGGCACAGCACACCACGGTCGTGCTCACGGTCGACGACCTGCAGTACGCCGACGTCGAGAGCCTGCGCGTGCTCCTCTACCTGCAGCGCCGCATCGCCTCCTCCCGTGTCCTGATCGTGCTGAGCGAGTGGCAGCAGCCGCGCTCGGTGCACTCCATGGTCTACGCCGAGCTCATGCGCTCCCGCGAGATCATCCGCGTCACGGTCGCCCCGCTTTCGCTGAAGGCGGTCACCGAGGTGCTCAAGAGCGAGCTGGACCAGCTGACGGTCGCCCGCCTGGCGACCTCGTTCCACGCCGTCTGCGGTGGCAACCCGTTCCTGCTGCGCGCGCTGATCGAGGACCACCTGGCCCGTGCCGAGGCAGGCCCGCACCTGGTCGTCGGCCGCCACGCCACCCACGCGCTGCTCACCTGCCTCACCCGCTGGGAGGAGCGCCTGCTCGAGGTCGCCCGCGGCGTCGCCGTGCTCGGCGAGTACTCCTCGGCCGACGCGCTGGCCCAGCTGCTGGAGATCGAGCCCGCCGCGGTGGCGCAGGCGCTGACCGCGCTGAACGCGACCGGCGTGCTCGACGACTGCCGCTTCCGCCACCCCGAGTTCCGCGCCGCCGTGCTGGCCGAAATGGATGACGAGGGCGAGTCCGCGTTGTTCGTCCGCGCCGCCACCGTGCTCTACCACGAGGGCGCCTCCGCGTCGCACATCGCCGACCACCTGCTCTCGGCCGGTCCGGTCGAGCAGGACTGGGTCGTCGAGGTGCTGCAGGAGGCCGCCACCCACGCCATCGCCGACGACGACGTGCTCCGCGCGGTCGACTGCCTGGAACTGGCCCAGCAGGTCTGCGACGACGACCGCCGCCGCGCCGGCCTCACCGCCATGCTCGCCAGGGTCCAGGGCCTGACCAACCCGGCGGCCAACGTCCGGCTGCTCGCGCCGCTGCGCTCGGCCGCCGACCAGGCCGAGGTCCGCCGACGGCTGCTGGGCAACGGCGAGTCCGCCGAGGACGCCTCGCGGGTCGCCGCCGAGCTCGAGCTGACCGCCAAGTGGGTCCGCTTCGCGCACCCGCCGGTGCTGACCGTGCTGGCGGGTGGCGCCGCCGACGAGCACCACGAGCCCGTCCCCGCGACCGAACTGGACGCCGACAACCTCACCACCTTCATCGGGCCGGAGGCCGTCGACTCGGCCGAGCGGGTGCTGCAGAGCGCCCGCGTCGGCGAAACCACGCTCGAAGCGGTTCTCTCGGCACTGTTCACCCTGATCTACACCGGCTCGGCCGGTAAGGCGGGCCAGTGGTGCGAGACCCTCGGCGCGCAGGCCCGCGCCCAGCGAGCCAAGGCGTGGACCGCGGCGCTGTCCGACGTCCGTTCGCACATCGCGCTGCGCGACGGCGACGTTCTCGCCGCCGACCGCCATGCCACCCAGGCGCTGACCGGGATGTCCGCGAAGAACTGGGGCGTCGCCATCGGCTCGCCGCTGGCGCACCGCCTGTACGCGCTGACCGCGATGAACAAGCTCGAAGACGCCGAAGAGCTCGTCAAGTTCCCGTTCCCGGAGGACATCACCGAAACCCGCTACTGGCCGCTTTTCCTCCACGCCCGCGGCCGCTTCCACCTGGCGACCGGCAGGCTGCACGCCGCACTGGCCGATTTCCGCACCTGCGGCGCGCTGCTGGAGGACTGGGGCCTCGACTTCCCCGCCTTCCTCCCGTGGCGCGGCGACCTGGCCCGCGTGTACGTCCGCCTCGGCCGCACCCAGACCGCCCGTGACCTGATCACCGCCCAGCTCAGCCTCCCGACCGGCGACGTCACCCGCGTCCGCGGCACCTCACTGCGCGCGCTGGCCGCGGCCAGCGAACCGCACCTGCGCGTCGCGATCCTCACCGAGGCCGTTCCCGCGCTGCAGGAGTGCGGCGACCTGGTCGAGCTCGCGCACGCGCTCGGCGAACTCGGCCGCACCCACCACCTCCTCGGCGACTACGGCAAGGCCAGGCTCCTGGTCCGCCGCGCCTCGGAGATCGCGCGGAGCTGCCACGTCCAGCTGACCGAGGAGGAGACGCTCGACTCGTTGCCGTCCATCCTCCACAACGAAACCCTGTCCCTGCTGAGCGAAGCCGAGCGCCGGGTCGCCTCGCTGGCCGCGCAGGGCCAGACGAACCGGGAGATCAGCCGTCAGCTGTTCATCACCATGAGCACGGTCGAGCAGCACCTGACGCGGGTCTACCGCAAGCTCAACGTCACCACCCGTTCCGCACTCGCCGCCGAACTGCCGATGGCACTCGCCACGACGGCGTCCTAGAGCCCGCTCCCCGGGAAACACGGAAGCCCCCTTTGGAATCCCGGCGATTCCGAAGGGGGCTTCCGTGTTTCGCCGACAAGGGCCCGCAAAGTCGCGCGAAACCCGAGTTTGGGCCAGAGCCCAGCAAGTGTCCGCGGGGGACCCGCGCCGCTTTTGCCCTTAATGTCGCTTTCGTGCTGGCTGGACGGAACGAACGGGGCGTATGTGTCGCTCAGCGTTGCATAAGTGGCGTTTGTGCGTGTGGCCACTCGCACGGTCGGTGATGGCGCGTCCAGCGCGATCCCGGGTGAGGGCCTGGTTCACCGCGTATAGCTGGGTGAAGGCTCCCTTCACCAACCTGAACTCGCGCGTCACGCTCGCGGTTGGCGAATACCGCTTGTCCATGGCTGGATCGCAGTTGTGCCTATAGAGACGTGAAGTGTGCCTAAAGGGCCGGCGCTCGCCGAGAGAACGTTTATCCATCGCGTTGATGAACAGCGAAAGAAAGGCTCGCCCGGCATGCGGGCGAGCCTTCGTTCGAGCCCCGGAAAAAGGGTGGGTTTGTCAGGTTTAGGGGGTGGCGGCCGACTTCGGCTCGAGTGACGTGCCCGACATGATCGTGCGCAGCGCCTCGGCCAGGTCCTGCCCGGTCGGCGCCGTCTCGGGGTCGACCAGCCACTGTGCCATGACGCCGGTCAGCAGCGCCTGGTGGAAGCAGCCGAGCACCCAGGCGCCCTTGGGGTCCTCGTCCTCGTCGATGCCCTGGAACATGGCGGCCAGTCCGGGGCGAGCCTGCTTGTTCGCCTCGGTCAGCGCGGTGCGGACCTCGGGAACGTGCTCGATCTGCGCCAGGATCTCGAAGTTCGCCGACCAGAGCTGGCGGTGCGTGCCGAACAGCTCCACGATCCCGCTCCAGATCGCCTCGAACCGCTCCAGCGGCGTCGCGTTCGGGTGGGTGTCGACGGCCATCGCGCGGCCGAGCTCCATGCCCCACTCTTCGGTGGCCTGCATGAGGGCCTCGTTCAGCAGTGCTTCCTTGGATCCGAAGTGGTAGCCGATCGAAGCGAGGTTGGTGCCGGAAGCCGCCACGATGTCCCTGGCGGTGGTTCGCGCGTACCCCTTCTCGATCAGGCAGCGCTTGGCTCCTACGAGCAGATCCTCACGATGTCCCATCCGCTTACCCTACCTCAAGTACCACACACACGTCCGAACGAACTTGGTCAGCGGGGCGGGTTCGGTCGCCGACTTTACGAATAGGCCGTTCGGTTCAATCGGAAATCGTTATCCGAGCTTATTCCAAAGAGTTGGTAAAGGGAATCGGGGCCAGTGTGAGCGGAGTGGAAAAAGCGCCTCGAAGATGTGCATGGGTAGGGGATATTAGGGGTGTGGCCAGGAAGTTCGCCCGGTTAGCCTTGGCGCACAGTTGACACATTCCGGGCACTCATCGGTGTGACCGAATAGTGAATGCCCTCCGTCGGAACGTAACCAACTAAGTATTCTATCCGGTAGCGAGCTCACCGGATACCCGGCTGAAGTTCTTGAAGGAGTGTGGATGACCACGCGACCCCCCAACCTGGTGGACACAGTGCACGTCCGGCTGCTCGTCGACAACTTCCCGGCCTGCTTCCGGTTCTACAACGCGGTTTTGCCGAAGCTGGCGGGTTCGACGCTCGCGAAGGGCGAGGAGAACGGACCCTACGCACGCTGGGACATCGACGCGGCCACCCCGCAGCTGGCGCTGCTCGACCGCGGCATCATGGCGGCCATGCTCGGCCAGGAGAACGCGGGCACGGTCGGCGACCCGGCGTTGCTGTGCCTGCGGCTCGTCGATGTCGACGGCGCGCAGCGCCTGTGCGAGGAGCACGGTGCCACCGTCGTCAGCCCCGCCCGTGACCGGCCCGAATGGGCGCCGGACACGCGCATCGCGTACCTGCGTGACCCAGGCGGCAACCTGCTGGAACTCCAGTGCTCGCCTGACTGATCGCAAGCTTTCCGGGTCGTGGTTCGGCTGGGGACATACGACAGAAAACGGCCGGTGTGCGGGAAACCGCACACCGGCCGTTTTCAGTCCTTGGCCAGTTCTATGGCAGCGACCGGGCAGACCGCGATCGCGTCCAGCACGCCCTGGCGGAAGTTCTCGTCCGGATTCTCGTCGAGGACGACGAGCCTGCCGTCGTCCTCGTCCTGGTCGAAGACGGCGGGCTCGGCGAAGACGCACGAGCCCGTGCCGACACAGCGTTCACGGTCATAGAGGATGCGCAAGACACTCACCACGTCACCGGTAGTTCGTACATGCCGAAAATCAGGGCGTCGTGCTTGTACGCGGAGTCCGGCACCTCGCCGTGCAGGCGCAGCCCGGGTATCCGCGAGAACAACGCGTTGAAGATGATCTCCAGTTCCACCTTGACCAGGCTGGCGCCGGGGCACTGGTGGATCCCGTGCCCGAACGACGCGTGGCCCTTGGTGTCGCGGCAGACGTCGAGCATGTCCGGGTTCTCCCAGCGCTCCTCGTCGCGGTTCGCGGAGCCGTTGAGCGCGATGATCCCGTCGCCCGCGGGAATGGTCACCCCGGAGACGGTGATGTCGTGGGGCAGCACGCGCGCGGTGGCGTGGTCGGAGATGCTGGCGAACCGCAGCAGCTCGCCGACCGCGTTCGCGGTGAGCGACGGGTCGTCCTTGAGCAGTTGCAGCTGGTCGGGGTTCTGCAGCAGCGCGACCGTGCCGAGCGACACGACGTTGGCGATGGTGTCGAACCCGCCGAACAGCAGCACGCGCGCGAGCGCGACGACGTCGGAGTGCGCGAGGTTGCCCTCTTCGTTGTTACGTGCGACGAGCCTGGTCAGCAGATCGTCCTTGGGGTTGACCCCGCGGTCGGTGACCAGCTTGTCGAGGTAGGCCTCCATCTCCTGCTGCGCCATGCCGATCTCCATCGGCGTGACCTCGCGGTTGGTGGTCAGCTCGGCGTAGTTGCGGAAGAAGCTGGTCTCGCTGGCCGGCACACCCAGCAGCTCACAGAAGACCAGCGAGGGCACCGGAACGGCGAGCTCCTCGACGAGGTCGACCGGGCCGCCCTTGGCGAGCATCGCGTCGATGTGCTCGTGCACGATCTTTTCGATCTTCGGCCGCAGCGCCTGCATCCGCTTCGCGGTGAACTCCGGGATCAGCATCCGGCGGCGGACGGTGTGCTGCGGCGGGTCCATCGCGACCAGCGGCAGCTCCATCGCCTGCAGGATGTCGTCCGGCACGGCGACCGGCAGCGGGTAGCCGGGTTCCTTCCAGTTGGAGCTCAGCGTCGAGTCGGTGAGCACCTTCCTGACGTCGTCGGCCTTGGTGATGATCCACACCTGTTTGCCGGACACCTTCAACGTCACCTTGGAAACCGGCTCCTCCGCGCGCAGGCGCGCGTACTCCTCCGGCATCTTGAACGGGCACGGGCGCTTCATCGGGAAGAGCGGAGGCTGCTCGGTCCCGGTGGCTTCGGACTGGGTGACGACCTCGGTCATGGGACGAAGACCTTCCCGGATCAGGGCAAGAAAGGTGGTTACGCTGTGACGCTAAGGCCACCGGCAGGGGGTGGCACACCCCTAGCCGCCCCTAACCTCGCCCCGCCGGACCCGGTCGGCGGCCCTGGGCAAGCCGCCGACCGGGTGAGCACTCACCGCAGGTGGGATTCCACGGCGTCCGCCGCCTCGGCGACCCCGCCGTTCGCCCGCACTTCGCGACTGAGCACGGCAAGCCGTTGCGCCACAGCGGGATCACCGGCGACCTGGTCCACAGAGGACCGCAAAGCCGCCGCCGTCACCTGGTCCGCCTGCAGCTGGACGCCGGCGCCGAGCTCCTCGAGCCTGGCCGCGTTGCCGAACCCGTCGGTCGCGAACGGGATCGCCACCGTCGGCACCCCGAACCACAGCGACTCGGTACTACCGCCCATCCCGGCGTGCGTGACGAACGCCGAGGCGGCTTCGAGCACCGCCAGCTGCGGCACACTGCGGTGCACCTCGAAGTTCGCCGGGACGTCCCCGAGAGCCGCGAGGTCCACCTTGTGCCCGACGCTCATCACGACATGCCAGTCCGAGTCACGGAACCCCTCGATACAGGCACGGTAGATGTCGAGCTGGTCGGTCACCGCGGTCCCGAACGACACCAGCAGCACCTTCGCGTCCTCGGGCGCGGACCAGCTCCGATCGGCGAGCCTGCCGGGATCCAGACACGGCCCGACGAACTCGACATGTGGCCCGACCCGCTCCGCGTTCGGCTGCATCGCACGCGGGATGAGCGACAGTACGTTCGCCGGATGCGACAGCCACGCGAACGGCTCGGCGTCGATCCCGTTCTCCGCCAGCCATTCGCCGTACACCTTGAAGTAGGCGGCGCCGGATTCCGACGCCCGCAGCCCGGCGATGAACTCCGCGAAGTCCTCCTCGTACCCGTCCCAGGCGACATAGGTGGGGGAGAGCTGCAGCGCGGGCACGCCATAGCGGTGCCCGAGCACCGGCGCGGCCAGCCCGCCGATGTCATAGAGGAAGAGGTCGGGCCGGTCGTTGTCATAGGTTTCGATCAGGTGCGGCAGCACGGCGATGGCCTCGTCGAGGAAGATCCGCATGGCCGCACCCGCGTCCTCCGGCCACTCGGCCTCGCCGCCGGGCAGCAGTGACGGATGCGCGACCGGCTCGGCGCCGGTCGGCGTGATCAGGTCGACGAGCCGCTCACCCACCGCGTAGGTCACCCGATGACCCCGGCCGACGAGCTCACGGATGAGCGCGAGCGACGGGTAGATGTGCGACGGCGCGGTGCAGCCGATCATGGAAATATGGTGGCGCATAAGGAATGACGTCCTGTCGGAGCAGTAGGTGTCCGACGGCGCGCAGAAGTGCGGGGCCGCCCTCTCGGCGGGCGGCCCGAAGAGTCACGCCGTCTCAGGCGGTACGCAAACGGCTGAAAGCGATCATGAAACCCACCCTACCGACACCCGCAACCGCTTAACCGGGTCGCTTGAAGGAATGAATGCCTCGTTCACAACGCTGAGCCTGGATCCACCGGTGTTGTTGGTGAGTTGATCGTGTCGTAGACGCGCAGATGCCCTCTGACTTGGGATGATTGTTCTTGCGACGGAACAA